>JAAHGR010000523.1 GCA_010672425.1 Symploca sp. SIO2E6 | reverse complement strand
TATTATACCAATATAGCCGGAATTGATATAATAAGTGGGATTACCTAATTTACGTCTAATGTGAATTAAATTGCACATATCGTAGGGGCGGGTTTAGAAACAATCTAGCCCATTTCACCCAAATATTGCGCACAAAACCCGCCCTACCACAACCTTCCTGTTAACCCAAACATCCCTAGATTATCAATAAGCGAGCGAATCTGATTGCATTCATTTGTTTTTTACCAATTCGTGATTACGGTTTGAGGGATAATTTTGGTAACCGGAAGGTTATCACAGGGCGGGTTTTGTACAACAGTTATCGTCGAATGCGTTAAAATAATCCTAAACCCGCCCCTACGAATATGTGGAATTTTATGCTAATTCCCAAACAAATCAATTGCAACCATCGTAGGGGCGGGTAAGCGTGACAATCTAGCCCATTTTACCCAAATATTCGGCTCAAAACCCGCCCTGCCACAACCTTCCGGTTAACCCAACCAGTTCCCAGATTATCAATAAGCGATTGCTTACAGCACCAGCATATGATCGCATGACATTAAAACCTAACACCTAACACCTAATTTTGGTAACCGCGAGGTTATCGACAGGGCGGGTTTTGTGCCAAAAGTTATCGTCGAATGCGATAAGGGTGACCCTAAACCCGCCCCTACAAATATGCGGAATTTTATGCTAATTCCTAAACAAATCAATTGCAACCATCGTAGGGGCTGTTTTACTCAGATCTCGCATTACTTGTTACTTATTCTCCCAAACCCTAAACATAAAGATCGCACCAACGAATCATTTCCCAAAGAATGTGACCTACACTCTCTCGTCCACGATAGCTGTGACTTTCGTAGGGAAATTGTACCCAACGTACTGTTCCTCCTAAACCTTTGATCGCTTCGTAAAGCCGTTTACTCTGGATTGGGTAAGTCCCAACATTACTATCATCCGCACCATGAATCAATAGTAGTGGTTCCTTAATTTGATCAGCGTGGGTGAAGGGGGACATTTGAATATAAGTGTCCTTGGTCTGCCAAAAATTGCGCTGTTCTCCTTGGAAACCAAAGGGAGTGAGAGTGCGGTTGTAGGCTCCACTCAAGGCAATCCCCGCTTGAAACAAATCACTGTGAGCGAGTAAATTAGCTGTGGTAAATGCGCCGTAGGAATGTCCACCGATTACGAGGCGTTTGGGGTCAGCGATGCCGCGACTAACTACCTCGTCAACGGCTGCTTTCGCTCCTAAAATTAACTGCTCAATGTAGGTATCATTAGGTTCGCGATCGCCTTCTCCAATAATAGTTAGTTTGGGGTTACTGACCACCACATAACCTTGCAGTAACAAAAACAAAGGTGAAAAGCTAGCAGGACGAGTGAAGGTATTTTCTGCCGTGGTAATTTGGCTGGCGGTGGCTGCATCTTTAAATTCCTGGGGATATACCCAAAAAATTGTTGGTCGGGGGCCATCTTGCTGAGGGTTGTAGTTAGGAGGGAGATACAAGGTGGCGGAGAGTTGAATACCATCGGCTCTTTGGTACTGGATAATTTCCTTGTGTACCTTGGTAAACTCCGGTGCCGGGTCTTGGTAGTTGGTGAGGGGAATAGGTTGCCCGTTTCCCTGACGAGTTGTGATATAATAGTTGGGAGGAGATTCTTGGGACTGTCGTCGGGTTACTAACTGCTCAGCCTCATCATCTAAGATTTCCTCAACTTGCTCGTAGTAGGGGTCTTGTGCCTGCCACAACCGCTCCTTTTCTCCTGTAGTCAGGGAAAGGCGATCTAGAAAAGGATAGACTCCTGCCTCAGAGGCTCCTCGTCCCTCGAAGTAGAGAGAATCGCCGTTAGGAGTAAAATGCAGAACTCGCTTGCCGTACTTACCCAGGGTGGTTAATGGCGCACCAGGATTACTGTATTGGTCTTGATAATTACGCTCAACCAGGAGTTTAGGCTCCCTACTAGGATTTTGGGGATCAATCTGCCAAACACGCTTCAGGCGGTTGTCGTACCACCACTCTTCTACCAGTGCCAGATCATCTCGTCCCCAGAGTACGCCATCAAAGCGATATTGCGATCGCCAAAGTTCTTGGGGTTGTTCGTTAAAAGGAGCCTTCAGTTCAAAAAGAGCATCTCGTTGTGCTGCCGAGCTTCCGGCATCGCCACCATCAAGAGCTTCTATCCAGTATAAGGTAGCAGGGCGATCGCTTCGCCAATTCACTCGCCGACGACCAACCCTGGTGGAACCAAAGGTAATGGGAATATCGTCTGCTAGGGGCAAATCTGCCACCTCATAAACCTGTTTGCCGGTGCGATCGAGTATTTCTATCTTTTTCGGAAAACGGGAGATCGGCACTTGGTAAGAAAAAGGACGGTGCAAGGTTTCCAGGAGAATCAAATTGCCGTCGGGAGAGGGAATAGCTTCATCCACAATCTCCCCAGCCACGAGTAACATGCGATCGCCTTCTAGGGAAATACGCTCTAAATCAGAGGTAAGGTAATACTCAAACAAGGCTTCATCATGAGGGGTTTGTAACAAATTGGTATAGGTGCGAGTTGGAGCCTTGCGTCCTAGATTTTCTTCAATAGCAGGACCAGGGGAAACTAGAGGCAAGTTTGGGGGTGTCCCTCGCTGCGCCGGGATAACCTTGCACAACAAACCTTCATCTCCTGGTAACCAGCGACAGGGGTTACCATAAGTAGCATTGAGAATAGGGTCAGTGAGGCGGCGCAGATTTCCGGAAGGGAGATCCAACACCCATAGTTCTAAACCAGTCTGTTGTGTAATCGTGAAGGCCAGCCGGTTTCCATCTGGAGACCAGCTAAAAAACCCCAAACGAGCCTCCTTAGGTAGTGCCACTTCTTGGACTTCTCCCCCACTTAAATCACGAAAAGTGAGGTGGTGCAAGGTGTAAGGATCAGCGGGAGAATTAGTTTGAGGATTGAGGCGAACTCCTGCTAACTTTAATTCAGGTTCAGCAAGTTCAGCGATAGGAAGCAACAGTGGACGTTCTACCGTAACAAACCATCTCCGATTGGGAGAAATTGTCACTCCAGGAGGCAACGGTGCATCTAATATGCGGTCTATGGCAGCAGGGGGAGATTGCCAGGTGAGGGTCGATTGAGCATTACTTGGCACGGTCATAGTAAAGATCCAGAACGAGAGGAGGAACAGACAGACAAATCGAAAAGACAAGGCACGGTGTAATCGCTTGAGCTTCATGGAGTGAGGTAGTCAAAAGTAGGTGGGAAGTGTGGGGAGTGTGGGGAGCGTGGGAAGATAGATTATAACACCATTTTAGCTGTGCTACGGCAGTAGCGAGACACAGCTAGAATCGTGGTTTAGATTTTCGGTAGTGCCTTCGCGTAGCGTGCCCGTAGTGCGAGCATCTTGCTCGCTAGAGGTCAAAGGCGAGCAAGATGCTCGCACTACTTTATTCCCTCATTTTTAGGTGTACCACGCCACTACCCCCAGTCTCCTGCACACCGCTAACTAAACCGACTCAGCTCGCAAATCATCGATCAACTTAGCGAGTTCCTCACTAGTAGCGTGATAAACTTCTCCACAGAAGTGGCAGGTTGCCTCGGCTCCCTCATCTTTGTCAATCATATCTTGCAATTCCTCTTCTCCTAGCATTTTCAGAGCACCCAACACCCGGTTGAAAGAACAACCACAGTGAAAACGTACCATGTGGGTATCCGGGAGTATCACTAAACCCATATCTCCCAGCAACAGTTGAAAAATTTCTGGCAAACTCTTACCTGATTGTAACAGAGGAGTAAATCCCGATAGCTTGGCAATGCGAGATTCCAGTATTTCCACTAGAGTTTCGTCTCTAGCTGCTTTAGGTAGTACTTGAATCAAGAGTCCTCCTGCTGCCGTAACCCCTTCTGCTCCCACAAAAACACCAAGGATCAACGCTGAGGGGGTCTGCTCAGAAGTTGCTAGATAGTGAGTCAGGTCATCACCAATTTCCCCAGATACTAGTTCCACAGTACTGGAATAGGGATAGCCATAGCCAACATCCCGAACTACGTAGAGGTAACCATCACGTCCTACAGCTTTACCCACATCCAGTTTACCCTGCTCATTTGGCGGCAATTCCACTCCTGGGTTGTCCACATAACCCCTGACGGTGCCATCCAATCCAGCATCAATGAGCAGTCCACCAAGGGGTCCATTACCCTTAATACGAATATTGACCCTCGACTCGGCTCGCTTCATACTAGAAGCTAGCAACAGACCCGCAGACATAGTACGACCTAAAGCTGCCGTTGCCACATAGGAAAGTTTATGCCGCCGTCTCGCTTCCTCGGCAATACGGGTAGTAATGACTCCAACGGCTCGAATTCCACCCTCGGCTGCTGTGGCGCGGATTAACTGATCAGCCATGAAAAAACCTTACCCTAACATTACACTTCTTAACATACTTAATATTCTAAGTCTGATGGGTAGGTAGGTGAGTGTTAGTTTGTAAGTAGGGAGCTTCGGAGCAGGGAATAGGGAACAGGCAACAGGCAACAGGGAAGAACCTACAGGAAATTCTTGAAAATTTTCCCTATTTAACCGATATATGCGATCGCCTCAATCAAAAAAATAATTGATGTGTCAACCTAGGTTATCGTTCTTTTATTGAAAATAATTATGAATAACCAATATTATAGTAGTAACGGAAAGTATAATTTTAACGTGTGGATATTAGGGATTATTGGTACAATCATAGCAGGAACTACAGTTTATTACATAACAGAAGGTGGATTTGTTTATCTTGGTAATAGTCAACCCATAGAAGCTTATGTCCCTTACAATTCAAAGATCAGAAAGATTCCAGAAGGAGAAACCATTTGTCAAACCCAACAGCCTGTAAAATTAACAATTTACGGAGCTTCCAAGAAAGATAAAGATTGGTATATCACTGATTATTGCAGTCAAGATAAAAATATAATTTACCGAATCCAAAAAGGTATGATTCATCGCAAGCAGGTTAGATTGCCCATGGTAGGATATGTGACATATGAGTCCAATGTAAGAGATAGTCCTTCAACCAAAGGGGAGACCGTTTGTACAGTGCCGAGAAACAGCTATATTAATATTTTTTCTCCAGAAGGAGAAGGTTGGTTTGTAACTGATTTTTGTGGTGAGTTAGGTCTAATTAGCAAGACACAATTTCGGCTACTCCCAGATCATTCTGACTCTCGATAAACTAGTGGCGTGACACACTTAAAAATGTAGGTTGGGTCGAGGCAACGAGACCCAACACAGCTCCCTCCCGTGTTGGGTCACTTTCTAAAGCTCTACCCAACCTACCTATTCTACTATATTTTACCTAATGGGGATTTTGCTGATGACCCTGATTTTGATCAGAAAGTTCAAGCAGCGATTCAGCAAAAGCTGAATGCAGCAAGGATTGATGGCAATTTGAAGGCTAAGGTTGTGTTAGAACCACCTGATGATCAAGCTGTTGATAATGGCTAAGGGGCAATCGATTAACCCTAACTTGTGCGATCAATGACAGGCTATAAAGCCTAATGGTGCGTTAACGTAGTGGCGTGACACAGCTAAAATGGTAGAATAGAATATCTAAGAAAATACCTTGATAAATTATGGGTAGAGGTCGTCATGATAAAGTTCTGCTTCATCCAGAGCAACGCCAAAAACTCGAAGATATTAGTCACAATGGTTATGCTTCAGCCAAT
>JAAHGR010000522.1 GCA_010672425.1 Symploca sp. SIO2E6 | reverse complement strand
TTCGGACGCATCGACAACCAAGTCAAAATCCGAGGCTTCCGCATCGAACTCGGAGAAATCGAAGCTACCCTTGCTCAATATCCAGAAGTGCAGGAAGTTGTAGTTATTGCTAGGGAAGACTCAGGAAGAGAAAAGTGCCTTGTTGCCTATCTTGTTACTCAAGAAGAACTCGCGAGCACCCAGTTACGCAGCTTCCTGAAAAACAAGCTACCCGACTACATGATTCCTACTGCTTTTGTTTTGTTAGATGCCATACCTCTAACTCCCAATGGTAAAGTTAATCGTCGTGCCCTACCCACACCAGATGCAGATCATTTCTCCCAAGATACTAGCTTGATCCCTCCTCGTAACCCATTAGAACTGCAACTATCTCAAATTTGGTCGGAAGTTCTCAATATCCCTACCTTGGGAGTACGAAACAGCTTTTTTGACTTAGGAGGTCATTCCCTGCTAGCAGTACGGTTGATGGCTCGCATCGAACAGCAATTGGGTATTCATCTACCTTTGACAACGCTGTTTACCGAACCAACCATTGAAAACCAAGCTCATTTGCTAAACTCTCGCAGCGATATTAGTTCCAATTCTCCCTTAGTTCCGATTCAAACTTCAGGAAAATTACCACCCTTATTCTGCATACATCCCATTGGGGGCAACGTTCTGAGTTATGCTGAATTAGCCGAATCTTTAGGAAAAAATCAACCATTCTATGGCTTGCAATCTGTAGGGTTATATGGTAATGAGGAACCCTTAACCAACATTGAGGAGATGGCGGCTACCTACATCCAAGCCTTGCAAGAAATTCAGCCTCATAGTCCCTATTATTTAGCTGGTTGGTCGATGGGAGGTGTCGTTGCTTGGGAAATGGCACAACAATTGCAAGCAGCTGGACAAGAGGTAGCATTAGTAGCTTTAATCGATAGCTATGCACCCAGTACTATATCCGAACTAGAAACAGATGAAACCTCTTTAGTCAATTCTCTGGCAGCGGATTTAGGGGGTTTATTCGGAACGGAATTACCCCTAGCACAACTCAACTTAGAACAACTTCAGCCCGAAGAGCAATTACAGCACATCTTCACCGCCGCCAAACGCCTGAACCTCTTACCACCGGAAGTAGGTATCGAGCAAATGCGTTACTTATTCCAAGTATTCCAAGCCAACCGAATTGCGATCGCGAACTATCAACCCCAGCCTTATTCTGGTAAGGTAGTCTTGTTTTGTGCCAGTTCCTCAGTCGAAGACCGAGGCTGGAGTTCCCTAATCACAGGGGAGTTGGAAACCCATACTATTCCAGGGGATCATTATACGATGATGCGCTCGTCCCAGGTTCAGGTCTTAGCTCAACAACTGGAAACCTACCTGAATCAGAAGTGATACCAAATCCGGTTTAGTTAACAATACCTAACACCTAATTTTGGTAACCGCGAGGTTATCGACAGGGCGGGTTTTGTGCCAAAATTATCCTCAAATGCGATAAGGGTGACCCATTACCTGCCCCTACAAATATGTGGGATTTTCTGCCAATTCTACATTCTACATTCTACATTCTTAATTCTTCGTTCCAAAAGTTGACCAGAGAAATTTTAGATTTTAGATTTTAGATTTTAGATTTTATAATAAAACGGTCACAAGCCCCTAAATTTATTTATGGAATAAATCTACAATCTTCAATCTTTAAATCCTCAAGCACCTAAATTTATTTATGGGGTAAATCTACAATCTACAATCTTCAATCTTCAATTGTTTGACTTTCTGCTTGATTTTATACTATTATTTTACAATGGGAAAATGTGCGCACATATATGGTAGTTGAGAAAAAACAGATTTCTTGGGTATACTTTTCCAAAAGATTGCATCAAGATAGATCTGTTATCCGCCCGCGAAGATCCCCGACTTCTTGATTGAAGAGACGTGATTAACTCAAAAAACCGATAGAAGAAGTCGGGGATCTGGGATTTTTGCCTGTTGCCTCAACCTACCTCTACCGATTTATATGCTTCCTGGGGTCATTAGACCTATTGCATAAATCCCGGAAGGGTTAAGCATTGGCGGACAGAAACCTTGGTTTTATAGGCAATATGCTAGCGCCAATGCTTAACCCCTACAGTCAATTACCTAATGAGTACAATAGGTCTATTACGCTGAGACGAGGGTAGTTAACTCATCAGCAAACTCATGCCTCATACATTGCGATCGCTTCTTCTAGTGTCGGGTAGACTGATGATAGGTGACCCATTACACGCCCCTACAAATATGCGGGATTTTATGCCAATTCTACATTCTACATTCTACATTCTTAATTCTTCATTCCCCAAGTTGACTTTCTGCTTGATTTTATACTATTATTTTACGATTGGGAAATATGTGCATATATATGGTATCTGATAAAAAATGGAAGGCTGAAGGCGGAATCTTCACAGCAAGGCTCGACAAACAGTGATATAATAATTCCCTCATTACTAGTGGAACAATAAATAATATGAGTTTAAGCAAATCAGAATATAACCAATCCACCTATTTCTATGATGAGATCATGAATTCATTCAAGATGGATTTCTCTTTCTATGAGGATTTAATTGCAATATTGAAGCCAAAATCTATATTAGAACTAGGTTGCGGCATGGGTCGGTTGTTCCCAATATTTATGACAGAAGCCAAAGAGATTACTGGGATTGATTTAAGTGATGAAATGATAGCTCAAGGGAGAAAATATTATACAGATCACAAGTTTGACAACACCCTTATTGAGTTTGTCAATACAGATATGTGTTCATTTAAAACCAACAAAAAATATGACTTAATAGTTTTCGCTTTGTCTGTCTTAAAGCACTTAAGTACTGATAGAGAGAGACTTGAAGCCGTACAAAATGCTAAAGAGCATTTAAATAAAGACGGATTTATTGTGATTGACCATAAAGCTTTTTTGTATGCTTCTAGATCTACGGATTGGATTGATGCCAAAGACTCACTAGTAGTGGACTGGGTACCACCATCAGTTGCTCTTGATGGTTATCAATGGAAGAAATCTATAGAAGGCCAAAAAGACATTCTGCAATGGAGGTATAACGATGCAGAAAAAACACATTTTGAAATGAAATTTACGACATACCGATACGATATTGAACAACTTATTGAGCATCTTGGTCAACTGGAGCTGAGCCATGAACGCATTCTCACTGAATGGGGTTGCAATGGTCTCAGTAATCAAGGAAAACGATTTATTGGGTTGGCAAGCTATCGAGATAACAAATACAGCCTCAAGCAGGAGCTCCTAGAGAAGGTTAGCAAACGTAATGAAAGATTATGGTCTGATCATGATCTTTATCTTGAAGATAACAAGAGCTAAGTAGGTCATTGGTCATTAGTCATTGGTCATTGGTCATTTGTAAAGGTTTGAGCCTTCCTTACATTTTGTAACATAGTTTCGAGTGCCCAAAACGAGGATAAATGCTTCATTCCTTATTACTTATTACTTATTACTTATTACTTATTACTTATTACTTATTCTCCCAAGCCCTACTTATAGCGTTTCCCAATGAACTCTCTCATTACAATTGTTACTTTCACGGTTTTTGTTATCGTTTTCTTGTGGATTGGCGCCCTAGCAGCCAAAAGATCCAACAATACAGAGACAGACTACCTACTGGGTAATCGCTCCTTTGGCAAAATCTTTATCGGGTTGAGCGCGGGTGCTACCGGAAACAGTGGCTGGATCATGATTGGAGCCGTGGGATTAGCTTACAGTATGGGAATTTTATCTCTGCTAATTGTTATTCCTAGCTTTTTAGGTGAGCTACTCTTTTGGACATTTTTTCCCGATAAAGTCAATCAGCTTTCTGTCGAGCAAAACTCCCAAACTGTTCCTGAATTCTTGGGAGCCACAACCAAAAACCCTCAAGGCAAACGTTTGATTACCCTGATTGTTGCTCTGATAACTATTGTCTTTATTGGAGCCTATACTTCTGGACAATTTGCTGCCGCTGCCAAGACTCTGGATGTGTTTTTTGGCGTTGATCCCAAGATTGGAGCTTTGATTGCCGCTGGCTCAATTCTGGTCTACTGTGTTAGTGGAGGCATCAGAGCATCGATCTGGACTGATGTGGTACAGGCATTTGTCGTGATGTTCGTTGCCTTTGGTATGCTAGCGTCAGCAATTATTGTTGGAGGTGGGGTAGCAGAGATTATCTCCAAATTGAATGAAATTGACCCGAATCTCATCAATCCGACTTCTGATGGATCAAACCCTTGGGAATTACCTGGTTTGATAGTGGGGTTTTTCTTTTTTGGCTTCGGATTTGATATCTCTCAACCCCAAGTTTTGGTCAGATTACTGGCAGGTAGAAGTCCGGAGGAAGCTAAACAAGCAAAGTGGATATATCTGGGTTATGTCTACTCTACCTTGATTGCTATGCTATTGTTCGGCATTATTTGTCGAGCCTTAATTCCAGATCTTAATGACCCTGAACAAGCCTTACCCTTTTATGCCATACAAAATTTTCCTCCAGTCCTAGTGGGAGTTGTGCTAGCGGGGGTTTTTTCTGTGATTGCCTCCACCGCTGATTCCCTACTCCTGGTTTGTTCAAGTGCCTTAGCCAGAGATATTTCCCCTAACTTTCATCTCAGGATGTCCCGGAAATATGGCATCAAATACGAGCAAGCAGCGACTCTTATAGTTGGCCTTGTTGCTGTCATCGCCACGATTAATATTTCTACGACAGTATTTTCTTTAGTTCTAGTTGCCGTGGGTGCTGTAGCCGGTTCTATCGGTCCAGCGATGCTGATTGTCTTAGTAAAAAGACGCACACACCACTTGGCCTTAAGTGCAACAATGTTAGCTGGATTAACAACCGCTATTATCTGGCGAGTTTTAGGATATAGCGACATCCTCTACGAAATTTTTCCGTGTTTTGTTGTCGCGTTGTTACTGCATGAGGTGTTGATGAAGAGCGTTTATAGAGTGGTTAGATAGCACTTCCCTAATTCGGGTTTGCTGCATAAGTAATGAGTAATGAGTGATGAGTTCCGGATCGCTTGCTGCATAAGTCTTTGAGGCTAGTAAGTTTTTGCCACTTACTAAACCTGTCACACCGTCAGCCTATATCCTCTGCATCAGGGTCAATACCCATTGCCCTTAATTTTTCTGCTAACCTTGCAGCTTTTTGCTCAGCTTCTTCGGCACGTTGTTGTTGTTGCTGGGCTCGTTGTCCTTCCAAGACAGCCCTCTCATCACCAATTAATAAAAGATTCCCTTGACTATCCCACCAACGTAGCCACAACTGATTTTGATTGAGATAACTGCCTTGCCAGAGTCCGATTTCTACACCTAAAGGGTCAATCAGATAATGACCTCTTTCATTCGGTTGGAGTTTTTGATAGTGAGTACCTTGGAGATGATAGACCTCCAGTTTCCTATTTTTAACTTCATAAATGCCGTAGTAGGGTATCTTGATAATCTGTTCGTATACCCAGAACTTACCAGGTTTGATGGTCTCTCCTTGAGGCGAAACCGATAAAGGTGTGGTATCCCTTTCTTCTTCCCCATCACCACTGGCAAACTCCAAAGCAACTATTGGTGTTATCAATTCCCGTGACAGTACATAGGAGCGTCGAATTTCGCCCTTGAGTTTTGGAGGCACATTGGGAACATAAAACCAATCTGGTGCTTCTGCGCCCTTTTCT
>JAAHGR010000521.1 GCA_010672425.1 Symploca sp. SIO2E6 | reverse complement strand
ATCCCATTTTGGAAAATACAAGGGGAGGGCAGATTCTATATTCGCGAGCTATAATCGCAAATAAGTTTTTTCTTTTTTCCAAAATGGGCGATCAATTACAATATGAGGTTTCCAAGTTGGTAGTTTATCGACTTTAAGGTCAATCTCTTTTGAGAATAAAACCTTGGTACTATGTGATATGGTAAAAACACCTCTCCAGATTGGCTCCTCCTCATCTGTTTCAAAATCCTGAATTTTAGATAGTTTGTGGGCAGCTATATCATCAGTATCGAATTCTTTTGGTTGTTCCTCAATGGTTATAGAGCGTCGGTCCATTACTCGATATTGACAAAAGTGACATACTGTGTATGCAAGGAAAAACTCGCTTAGGGCGAAGCATTCGCAGGGTAATTTATCGCGATTGCTTACCATTGATTGGTGCGAATGCTTCGCCCCTACAGGATGTATAGCAACCGCCGGGGCGGTTAGGACGCCAAGTGCAATACATACTCCATCGCATCCCGTAGACAATTGAACTGATCTAGTTGCTTACGAATGCGACTTTTGAGCCAAGACCAGCATCGCTCAATCTTGTTAAGATCTGGTGAATAGGCTGGTAAGTACAGTAACTCACAACCTGCAAGTTGTATCAATTGTTCAATACGACCCCCTTTATGAAAAGTAGCATTATCCATAACTACCACCTGTCCCGGTTGCAGCAGAGGGATTAAGCAGTTTTCGAGCCAGATCTCGAAGACATTTCGATTACAAGAACCTTCTACCGTAAAGGGAGCCAACAGTTGCTGCTTACATAGTGCTGCTATCATATTTACACGCCCCTGTCTGCGTCCTGACTTGAGGGCATGAAACCTTTCACCTTTGGGGTTCCAGCCATAACCGTAATCTTCTCGGTTATCCATTCCGGCTTCATCTACATAAACAATGTCTTGCTCGACATAAGTTGCTAATTTCTCTCGGAAGAGCTGCCGTTTGACCTCATCCCGTTCCTGGTAGCCGTAGGTCTTTTTTTTCGCGTGAACCCAATTTTTTTCAGAGCTCGTGAGATTGTGCGTTAGCGAAGCTTGCCGAAGGCATCGCTAATCTCACTGTGCCATAGTTGCGCCATCTCCACTTGGGTTTTATCTCCATGAGTCTTGGCAAAAGTCCGAAACTCCTCCCAGTCTAAGATTTTATGGTTGTTGCCAAGGGGACGATTAGGCAATGCTTGAACATCTCCCGTTTCTGCCTTGCGCTGTAGCCATAGATTGATTGTGTTACGGCTGATATTAAACATTTCACTCACTTGGCTCTTCTTGAATCCATCTAACTCGATAGCTTGGAGCACTTTTTGACGAAAGTCGTAACTGTAGGGTTTAGGCATGGGGTGAGTAGACGATAGCAGTTTACGATAATACCTCTATTTTACGTCCTAACCGCCTTGGCGGTTGCTATATATTTTGTCTCATTTGTCAAGGACTTCTACTGGACCGACGCTCTAGGTTGGTACGGTTAGTTGCTCATGTTTGTTGTTATTTAATTCTTGTAGTGCGAGCATCTTGCTCGCTTTTCACCTCTGATATTGCTCACTTTTCCACCTCTAGTAACCTAACACGCCCGTGTACATTTTCGTTGGGTTTCGCTTGCGCTACACCCAACCTACTTATTGTTACTTATTGCTGAAAACTAAACTTTCAAACGTCCTGCGATCGCGTTTTACCAATAATCGCACATAGAGATTTTTTCCCACCACAGCAGTTTCGGCAAAGAATCATGGTGGACATTCCTGTGAGAGATATCGCAGTTGTTGGAGAATGTCGAGAATGCCCACCCTACAAATCGATTTATTGAGCTAATTTTTTTAAAATTTGCAAAACTTGGTATAACTCATTTCCTTGATTACGAATAACCAAGGTATTTGAGAAAGCATATTGAGAAATTGTTTGTTGAACTAATTTAAGAAACATAAAGTAACTGCCATTGGTAATCATACCAAAAGTTGGTCGATGAGGATGAGGATTTGCCAACATATAAGCTAAAATTTGCGCGATTCCTTCTTCTATAGCAATACTGGGACGTTTGGATTCAATCACTAGCAACCAAAACTGATTTTTTAAAATTAAGATATCTAGGCGACCTTCGATCAGAGTTCCTGCTTCAGTTTCTAAGGAAATAGGTTGTTCTGATTTAACTTGTAAAGGAGATAGATAAAACCCAGCAATAAATAGTAAAGGATATAACATTGCCATTCTAACATAATTTTCCAGAATGGGTGGCTTTTTGAGTACATCTAGAGATCCCTGTTTTAATCGATCTAATGCCTGTTTTTCCCAATGGGTAAGTTCGGGTAAATCATCTTGCCATTCGTGAAAAAAGTTTATCTCCGTAGTTTCTTGGAGTTGAAACTTTGTTTCTAACTCATCAAGTGTAATGACCGAAGCTTGAATAGTTGAGGTCATGGTTATTAGCAAAAATATGATACTTCCCTATTATAGGCGATCGCTAGAAACAAAATTTATTGGCCTATACTGTATCCTCTAGATCCTCTAGGTCTTTTGAGAATAAAACTTTGTACTACGTGATACGGTAAAAACACCTCTCCAGATTGGCTCCTCCTCATCTGTTTGAAAATCCTGAAGTTTAGATAGTGTGTGGGCAGCTATATCATCAGTATCGAATTCTTATGGTTGTTCCTCAATGGTTCTGGGTTGGTACGGGTGGTTGATCATGTTTGTTGTTATTTGATTCTTGTAGTGCGAGCATCTTGCTCGCTTTTCACCTCTGAACTTATTGGCTTTCTACCTCTAGTAAACCAACACTCCGGTGTACATTGTGTTGGGTTTCGCTTGCGCTACACCCAACCTACTTATTGCTGATATTGCTCACTTTTTACCTCTGATATTGCTCGCTTTTCCATCTCTAGTAAACCAACACTCCGGTGTAGATTGTGTTGGGTTTCGCTTGCGCTACACCCAACCTACTTATTGCTACTTATTGCTACTTATTGCTGAAAGCTAAACTTTCAAACGTTGTGCGATCGCGTTTTCCCAATAATCGCACATTTGGCTTACCTTAACCTCTATTATGGTTAGATTATCCCCTGTAAGCACTTGTAAATCGGCATTTTCTTCCGTAACCACCCCAAGTTGTTGCCAGTATCCCTTTAACTGCTCATCTAAATAGGCTTCCCAACTCTCTTGTTGCTCAGGGTTAACGGAAACTAGAATACGACTGGCACTCTCTCCAAACAGTAACTCATCCCAGCGTTGTGCTAAGGATTCCCTAGTTACTCCTAAATTAATTTTGGCACCGAGTTTGCCAGCAATACAGGATTCCGCTAGAGCAATTGCTAATCCTCCCTCGGCACAATCATGAGCCGAATGAACCCAACCTTGCCGGATACTTTCCCGCGTGACTGCTTGGAGACGACGTTCTAACTTAAAATCTACTAAGGGTGGTTTTCCGGTAACTAAACCGTGAATAGTGATTAAGTATTCCGAACCACCTAAGGAAACTTGGGAAGTAGCAGTAGTAATCGGCAATCCCAATAAATAAATTAAATCCCCTGCTGCTTGCCAACCTTGAGTACAGATTTTAGTAATATCACTAACTAACCCTACCATACCGATAACTGGGGTGGGATAGATCGGTTGAGGGTTGCCAGCAGCGTCTAGGGTTTCATTGTAGAGGGAGACATTGCCTCCAGTCACCGGTGTTCCCATTTCCCGACAAGCATCTGCTATCCCCTGACAAGCGGATGCTAGTTGCCAGTATCCTACTGGCTTTTCTGGAGAACCAAAATTGAGATTATCCGTAACAGCTAGAGGTTCGGCACCGACACAACTCAGATTACGTGCAGCTTCTGCTACTACAGTCTTGGCTCCTTGATAGGGATCGAGATAGACATATCGGGAATTGCAATCTACGGTTGCAGCAATACCTTTTGGTTGTTTGTTGTTGGTTGTTGGTTGTTGGTTGTTTGTTGTTGGTTGTTGGTTGTTGGTTGTTTGTTGTTGGTTGTTTGTTGTTGGTTGTTGGTTGTTGGTTGTTTGTTGTTTGTTGTTGGTTGTTTGTTGTTGGTTGTTTGTTGTTTGTTGTTTGTCGTTTGTTGAAACTGGACGTAACCTGATTACTGTGGCATCGGCATCACCGGGTAAAATTACGGTATTGTTCTGTACTTGATGGTCGTATTGACGATAAACCCAGCGTTTAGAAGCAATAGTGGGACTATCTAGTAGTTGGAGTAGAATCTCATTCCAGCTGTGGAGACTGCCTGCAATTTCAATACCTGCATTGGTGCAAACCGGTAGGGATTGGCTAGTCCATTCCCAAGCTTGAGTTGCATATTCCGGTGGTTGGGCTAGGAGTTCTCGATGATAAATTGGGGTATTATCGGCTAGGGCTGTTGCTGGAATTTCTGCTGCTACCTGATTTTCGTATAAAATACGTACAATAGGGTCTTCGATTACCGTCCCTGCTACTACTGCATTAAGTCCCCAACGGTGGAAAATTTCTATTAATTCCTGTTCCTTTCCCCGATGAGCAACTAACAACATCCGTTCCTGGGATTCTGAGAGTAGGTATTCATAGGGAACCATGTCAAATTCTCGTGCTGGAATTAAGTCCAAATCTAACTCAATCCCCACACTTCCTTTTGCCGCCATCTCGGAAGTCGAGCAGGTAATGCCTGCGGCTCCCATATCCTGAGCCGCAACTACGGCATCGGTTTTAAATGCTTCTAGACAAGCTTCAATTAAGGATTTTTCTAAGAAGGGATCCCCGACTTGCACCGCTGGACGATCATCTATAGATTGATCAGTGAGTTCGGTACTAGCAAAACTGGCTCCTCCCATACCATCTTTACCAGTAGTAGAGCCAACATATAGTACAGGGTTACCGATACCAGCGGCTCCAGATTTAACAATTTCCGGGGTTTCCATCAATCCCAAAGCCATGACATTTACCAACGGATTGCCACTATAGGCAGAGTCAAAGTAGACTTCACCACCGACGGTGGGTACTCCGACACAGTTACCATAGTGAGCAATTCCCTCGACTACACCAGTAAATAAGCGCCTGGTACGAGGATCTGCTAGGGAACCGAAACGCAAAGAGTTTAAAATGGCAATGGGACGGGCTCCCATGGTAAAGATGTCCCGCAGGATTCCTCCGACTCCCGTTGCTGCTCCTTGGAAGGGTTCGATAGCTGAAGGGTGGTTGTGGGATTCGATTTTAAATGCTAGTTGCAGTCCATCTCCCAAGTCTACCACCCCAGCATTTTCTCCTGGGCCAACTAGAATGCGATCGCCTGTTGTGGGAAATTGTTTGAGTAGGGGACGGGAGTTTTTATAACAGCAGTGTTCAGACCACATCACGCCAAACATCCCCAGTTCAGCTTGATTGGGATGACGACCCAACCGTTGTACAATTTCTGCGTACTCTTCGGGTTTCAAACCCAGCTTACTGCAAACTTGGTTAACAGCAGCTATTTCTTTGGGGGACAAGGTAGTAGAGGAGGAGCCAGACATGGAAGCACCAAGCATAGGGGACAGAGTTAATTTTTTGACATACTCCCGATGTTAACCGCAGGAGCAGTATAACGGGGGATTCTTAAACTCACATTTAAGAGTGAGTGCTTCACCGATTGGTAACTAGGCACAGCCCCTGTCCCATCATCTCCACAGGCATTTTTATACACGCTATGCCCTAGCGCAT
>JAAHGR010000520.1 GCA_010672425.1 Symploca sp. SIO2E6 | reverse complement strand
TTCCCAATTCCCAATTCCCAATTCCCAATTCCCAATTTTCAATTCCCTTTCACCTGCATAACAACTAATGTCATATCATCTCCGTTACGGTTTGTTGCGCCGATAAACTGTTGTACTTGCTCAAAAAGGTAATCCAAAACCTCCTGAGAACCACTACCATGTTCACAAGCCCATCGGAAAGCCTCTACCAACTTTTCCTCATCAAAGCGTTCACCATTTTGATTAGCTGCATCGGTAAAGCCATCGGTATAGTAAATAATTGTATCTCCAGGAGCTAACTGTACCTGAGCTTCTTCATACTGAGAATCTACCTCTAGACCAATTAACATACCCCAAGTATCCAGAGTTTTAAGGGAACGAGTTGATGCTTGCCACAGTACAGGTGGATTGTGAGCGGCATTGCTATAGGAGAGAATCTTAGTTTCGGGGTCATATTCGGAATAAAACAGGGTAACAAACCGGTGGGAATTTTCCAGGTCAGCATACATTACCCGGTTCAAATGTTGTAGAATTTTTCCCGGTGAGTGACGATTTAGAACTTCTGCTCGTAGCATCCCCCGAGTCATCGTCATAATTAAGCCAGCGGGTACTCCTTTACCCATGACATCGCCGATGACAATACTCCAAGGTACAGAGGTTTTGTGACCATCATTGGCTTCTTTCGAGTTGGGATTTTTTTCCCGTATTTGGTCATAATTAGTGGGAATGAAATCGTAATAGTCTCCTCCAACTCGATCAGCAGTTTGACACCTAGCCGCTAGCTCAACCCCTTCAATTTCAGGACATTGGCGCGGTAGCAGACGCAGTTGAATATCTGCACCAATTTCCAACTCCCGATCCAAACGTTCTTTTTTCCGTAGCTCAACTGTCAGTTCATCATTAGCAATCGCTACTGCTGTTTGGTCTGCTACTAAGCGCACTAACCTTTGTCGTGTTCCACTCCAGCTATATTCTGGATCGCGGCTAAAGATATATAAACGTCCTCGTTCAGCATTTTTTACCAGAATTGGCGCCCCAAATAGTTGAACGTCTGCTCCTAGGTAATGGCCTACCTGTTCATCAAGAGATTCTTGAAAATCGTTAAATACGACAGCTGGTGTCGTTGTCACCGCTTCAGTATCTCCATCAGTTTCTTTATCAATAGTCCTGAGTTGACGAGTTGCCATTTCTATCGCCTGACGAATATCCTGACAACCTTGACCTTCCTGACAATGTAACAATTCTAGCCTGATCTGACCGTTGGGTTTCAACAAGATTAAAGCACCACCATCAGCATCAGTCACCCGTGCTGCCATTAGGGGAATTAACTCTAAAAACTGATTCAAATTGTTGAAACTGCGTAAAGCAAACCCTAGTGAACTCAACAAGTTTTGAATCTTGTGTTGTTCCCGGTGCAGACGTGCCACTAGTTCTTTGAGGGCAGCAACAGGAGTTCTTTCAGCAGTATCAAAGCTGCTGTTATCTGAGTTTGGGGATTGGCGTGGTAAGGGCCTTGCTGTCATAGCATCAGGCGTGGAGAACATTGGTTGAGCAATTGAAAACAATTAGGTTAATAAATTAGGTAGAGCAGATATTTTCTCAGATTTTTGGCTATTGGGCTATAGGGGTTACAACCGTTACATAAGACTTGAATTTTGTAACTTTTTGTAAACTCACTTAAAGAATGATGAATTCACGAAAGGTAAATCTTACCTGATTAAGTACCATACCATAGCACTTCTTGGCGATTATAACTGTTCTGATGTACAATTTTATTAACTGGTGAGTTATTTTCGCCGCGCTGCACTACCACCTAACACCTAACACCTAACACCTAATACCTAACCTTCCCATGTACCCGTGAATACGCGCTCAGCTGGTCCAGTCATATACAGATGCTGATCTAATTGAGACCATTCGATTTCCAGACAACCACCAGGGAGTTCTACAGTAGCAGTGCGATCGCATTTTTGAGTCAACACACCAGCTACTACTGAGGCACAAGCACCGGTTCCACAAGCTAAAGTTAGTCCGGCACCCCGTTCCCAGACCCGCATTTTTAGATAGTCGGGACGCACTACTTGAATAAATTCCATATTCGTCTTTTGGGGAAAAGCTGGGTGATGCTCGAATTGTGGACCAATGGTTTCTAGAGGAATGGTAGTGACATCCTCAACAAAGGTAATGCAGTGAGGATTACCCATACCCACACAAGTGACATCCCAGGATTGCTCTGCTACTTTAATAGGAGTATTGATGACTTTTTGGTCAGCCTCAGCTAAAGTTGTAGGAACTTGTCCCGCTTCCAGGAAAGCCATTCCCATATCAACCTTAATCCTGCCATCAGTTTCCCGTTTGGGGATCATCACACCTGCAGGCGTATGAATGCGATATGCTGTCTTAGCAGCTAAACCTTCTAAAGTTGCCAAAAAATCGGCTAAACAGCGAATGCCATTACCGCACATCTGAGCCTCTGAGCCATCGGAGTTGTAAATTCGCATGGTATAGTCAGTGTCATCCTGTCCCGGCAAAGTAAAGATGACACCATCAGCACCAATACCAAAATGGCGATCGCATAGCTGAATTGCTTGTTCTGGGGTGATTACCGGTTCTGAGGTGGCACGATTATCGATCAGAATGAAGTCATTACCCAAACCGTGGTACTTAGTAAATTCGATTGCCATAAATATCTCTTGATAGACAACTCTTCTCATTCAGAAATAATATAGCGTTTCCATCTGTGTCATAAACGCTATAGTAAGATTTTCTGGTTGTATTCTCCTTAATATTTAACGATGACTGAATTACAAACCGGTTTACCCAGTATTCGTCAAATTCAAAACCTCATCAAAGAAGGACAAGAGGTAGAACTCAAGCTGCTTACCGGAGATTTACTCAACGGCAAGCTTCGTTGGCAGGATCAAAAATGTATCTGTCTGAGTAATCAGGAGGAGCAACAAATAATTATTTGGCTGCAAGCAATTGCTTACATTAAGATCTAGAGCAAGGAACAGGGGGAGTGTGGGGAGTGTGGGAAGAAAAGGGAGACAAGGGAGACAAGGGAGATAAGGAAGACAAGGAAGATGTTCCCAATTCCCAATTCCCAATTCCCAATTCCCAATTCCCAATTCCCAATTCCCTACTCCGATTTTGCGGTCAACTTATCCAACTGCTGTACCAACAGACTGAGGAACAAACCAACATCGGTAACTACACCGACGGATTCGATGGAACCGCGATCGCTTAATTTAGTTACTACTGCTGGATTGATATCCACACAGACCATCTTCACTCCTGCTGGGGTCATATTGCCTACACCAATAGAGTGGAGCATCGTGGAGAGCATCAAAACCATATCTGCTCCTTTGAGGAGTGTGGCATATTCCTGCTGAGCTTTAATCAAGTCCATCTGAGTGTCTGGTAGAGGACCATCATCACGGATAGAACCAGCAAGCACAAAAGGTACATTATGTTTGACGCACTCATACATTACCCCTTTGGTAAGTACCCCTTGCTCTACTGCTCCAGCAATACTACCGCAGTTACGGATGTGATTGATTACTTTGAGGTGATGTCGATGTCCCCCACTAACTGGAACTCCTCGTTTCATATCCACACCCAGGGAAGTACCCAGTAGGGATTGCTCAATGTCGTGAACCGCGATTGCATTACCCCCTAGTAAAGCATGAACATAACCGTCTTGAATCAAACGCGCTAGGTGTTGAGAACCACCAGTGTGAATTACCACCGGACCAGCTGTGACAATAACTTTGCCCCCTTGGTCTCGAATTTGGCGCATTTCCCAAGCAATTTGTTCCACCAGCAGTTCCACCCGGCGTTCACTAGAAACACCGGCTCCCATGAAGCTGAATTCCTTCTTATTGCGTTGCTCCCGGGACTCAGGCTTACGTATGGTGCGGATACCTTCAACACCGACAATCGCTTGTTCCCCAACTTTCAAGTCCCGGAGGAGTTTGCAGTTAGCGACTAGTCCCTGATCAGTTTCTTTGACAACGATGGTGGCATCCATGCGCTGATTTTCCACCTTTACCCACTCGCAATTAACCCGTACTTCCGTAGGATAGATAGTGGTGACATAAAAGTCATCTGGAGCCACACCATCTTGAGTAACGGTTTCTATGTTAGTATCACAAACCTCTTGGGGAGGAGTCACCGCACCCAAATCGATCAGCTGAGTCATGATTTCTTCCATGACCTCATGATCAGGAGCCGATACTTTCAACTCAGCAGTGGAAGTACTTTGCCGCTGTTCTCCCAAGTTGAAGTTGAGAACCTGGAAGCTACCCCCAGTTTCCACAATCACATCAATGGCTTTGCTAATTATACCAGAGTCCAGGAGATGTCCTTCTAAACGGATGGTACGGCTTTCTACCGGTATCTTGGCATGGATTTCTGTGCGTACCGGTTCCGTGACCCTCAGGGTAAGACATTTAGCAGCACCACCGGCTTTGAGAAATTCTGTCAGCGGTGTCTCAATCACCGTCATGCCAACTGCCTCAAGACGTTGCTTGAGCTCATCGCTAGCTTGATTCATCACCACAACTTGGTCGATGTTGACCGTATTGCAAGCAAAATTTACTGCATCAGCTTCCGCGATCGCAATCCGTTTTTCTGGAGGAACCCGCATTTCAATCAAGCGGTTAGAGTAGGAGTCAAAAGCTGGTGGGTAGTAAAGTAAATAGCCACCAGTGAGGGGACAGAAGCAAGTATCCAGGTGATAAAACCGCTCATCCATCAGCCGCAGAGACACCACTTCCGTATCCAACCACTTAGCGATGTAAGGGTGGGAATCCAATTCTGAGCGGAAGCCATAACCTGCCCATAACCAGCGTCCTTCCCGATCAAAAAGGGCATCACCGGCTCCCTCAAAAGGTAGATCTAATGGTAGTTCATATACAGTATAGCCCTTGTCCTCAAACCAAGCTTTGAAGTAAGGCTCCTCCCCTTGACGTTCCTTATGGAGGAAGCGGCTAAGTACTACATTTTTCCCCAAAACTAAACCAGCATTGGCAGTAAACACCATATCCGGCCAACCGGATTGAGGTTCTACTAGTTCAACCACAGCATGTTCTTTGATAATGTAGCAAAGTTTTTGCCACTGCTCCAGAGCGCGATCGCGGGATGATTTATGGATATTTCCCTCCATCCAGGGATTAATCACATAATCCACATCATATTTGTCGGGAGAGCACATCAGGAAGCGTATCGAATCAGTCATAGTCGGTTTAGAATCGAGGATAGAGTAGAATTCCAGCTATCTTAGTTAGTTGGCAATCGAGCAAATGTTATGCCAAGCACAACTGAATAGCTTTGCACAAGGAGTAGTCCATAGGCAATCAGGATTTAGCAAGAGTTACCAATTCTCAATTCCCAATTCCCAATTCCCAATTCCCAATTCTTCATTCTTCATTCTCCATTCTCCATTCTCCATTCTCCATTCTCCATTCTCCATTCCCAATTCCCCATTCCCTTATTTCTCAAGAAACATTTATTACCAAGGTTGATAACGCACTGAAAAGTGGAGGCCATTCTCTTGTAGGGAGTTTCCTTGGCTGTTGACTTCAATTAATGGGATGCCGTAGTCTAGGCGCAAATCTAAACCAGAGATAATTCGCCAGCGCAAACCTAGTCCCAGGCTGGCGATGATGTCGGGGTCAGGGTCAGGATCGAGGTTATTCCAAGCTGTACCAACTTCAAAAAAAGGTG
>JAAHGR010000052.1 GCA_010672425.1 Symploca sp. SIO2E6 | reverse complement strand
AAGAAGACTGACCGAATTGGCGATCGTATACCTCTTCTTCCTTCTCTGTCTCAATTTTAAGGTTGGAGCCAGGATATGCGACACAGAGCAAGACATACCCTTCGGCTTGGAGTTCTGGACTAAGGCCCATCATCTCATTCGGTTCAGCCTTTTCTATCGTTCCTTCTAAAATTTTAGCGGCACAGGTAGTACATACTCCCGCATAGCAGGAACTGGGTAGGTCTATCCCTGCATCATGGGCAGTTTCGAGGATTTTTTTACCTTTTGGCACTTCTATGGTATGGGTAGTGCCTTGGTGTTGAATTTCTACGGTGTAGATGTTCGGCATTGTATAGGTCTTAAGGCTTGAGGTTCCTATTGTGTTCAATCGTACCTGAAACCTCACAGTGTATCTTAATCACTGAAGAAAAACAAGTCCACGGATTTTAGGTTTATCTATACTAAAGAAAGAGAGGAAATCTTTGAGGTTCTGACTATGGCTCCCGATCCCAAAATTATGAAAGCTGTTGAGCAGCTGGGTTACCGCGTTACTGTGGGAGATGTGTCTACCCAAGCTGGTTTGAATATTAATCTGGCGCAACAAGGATTACTTGCTCTTGCCTCTGGCGCTGGGGGACATTTACAAGTAGCCGAATCAGGGGAAATTGCTTACCTGTTTCCTCAAAACTTTCGTTCCATACTCCGCAACAAGTTCCTGCGGCTACAGTTACAGGAATGGTGGGACAAAATCTGGCGTGTCTTGTTCTACCTGATTCGGATTTCCTTTGGGATTATTCTCATCTTGTCCATTGTCCTTATTATGATCGCGATCGCGATGATTTTAATGAGCCTTCGTGCTAGCAGCGATGATGATTCCGGTGGCGGCGGTAGTTCTCGGGGAGGTGGTGGTGGCATCTTCATCTTCCCCCGCTTCTGGGGGCCAGATATCTTTTGGTTGTTTGATCCCTACTATGACGGCGGTAGTTCCCGGCGACAAAGAACCTCCTCGGCTTCTGATACCAGTGCACTGAATTTCCTAGAGGCAGTCTTCTCCTTTCTGTTTGGTGATGGCAATCCCAACGCTGATTTAGAGGAACGTCGCTGGCAAGAAATTGGCATGGTTATTCGCAACTCAGGGGGTGCGGTGGCAGCAGAACAAATTGCGCCTTATCTTGATGAACTTGGAGAAAGGTATCAACAGGAGTCAGAAGACTATATGCTGCCGGTACTAAGCCGATTCGATGGACTTCCTCAAGTGAGTCCTGAAGGAGAGATTGTCTATCACTTCCCTGAATTACAAACCACAGCCAAAGCAGTGCAGCCGAAGCGGGTGCAAGCCTATCTTCGAGAACGACTTTGGCGCTTTAGTCAGGCTAGTAGTGGACAACTGATGTGGTCGATTGGATTAGGCGTGGTTAATTTTGTTGGTGTCCTAGTTTTGGGAAGTCTCTTGAGTGGTGGTGAGATTGCAGCACAAATCGGGGGACTTGTTGCTTTCGTTGAGGTAATTTACCCCTTGTTATTCGTTTACGGCATTGGTTTCTTGGCAATACCACTGATTCGTTACTTCTGGATTCAAGGAAAAAATAGTAGGATTGAACAGCGGAATCAAAAACGGCAAGAGCAAGCTGTTGCTCTCAATCGAGCGGAGGATGACTTACAGAAGAAGATTAGTTATGCTCAGCAGTTTGCTGCTCAAAACATCATCCAAGAAGAAGATTTAGTCTATACCAGCGAAACTGATTTGCTCGATCAAGATTTAAGGGCAACGGAGCAAATTGATGCTGAATGGCGACGACGCTTGGAGTCTGGCTCCTAAGGAGACTGAGACCGGATACAAGGGACGCACCGGACTAGAGCAAATCTAAAATCTAAAATCTAAAATCTAAAATGTCAACATCTACTTTTAATTGTGAAACAATTGATTTAATTCCTCATTCGAGGTTCCCAGGATTCTGGCTAACATGTTGATTTCACTATGACTGAAACCATCCCTGATCTCAATCAAATCTTCTATCGATTTTCCGAGAATTCTGGAGATGCATTTAAGATGTTGATCATTAACCTCTTTGCCACTGAAAATATCCTTTAGTTCTTTAGGAGGTAACTTGTAAGAATAACAAAAGCGAATGAATTCTCGATTACTGATTCCCAGCTGTTCTTTCCTTTCTCGCAGTAGGTAGACAATTGCTCTACTACCATGCTCAGGACGTTTAGCTTTCTCCATGTACTGCTTCATGAGATTGTGAAGTTTGTTTACTTCCTTGGGATTGCCACCAGATTTTTTGATTAAATCCAAACAAACCAATTTGAAGGCTTTGTGTAAAGCATCATTGTCTTCAATTAATTGCTCATGTTCATTAAAAGTCTCAACTATTTTGGAAGCAAATTCTGGCGTACAAAAACCAACCTCCATTTCTTCATAGGAAATTGGAATATAAGATCGATAGAGGTCAAGTTGCAAACGTAAAGGTTGATTATTTTTGTTCATCAATCCAACTTTTAACCAAAAAGCTATCGTACAACTACCCTCTCCACTTTTTCAACTAGCATAGTAGGTATTTTCGAGGGAAGCATGATCTGGCATAGCCCACGAAGGGTGAATCTGGAACACAAAGGTGATTATTTAATTTTGCCAAAATCTCAATACTGTGGATAGCTCCACAGGGTATAGAGTTCGATGAATGAGCGTCACTAAACCAAGATGCATGTAAATTGCTTAGTCTTAGGAGCCGTGTCTGGTGCTGATTGGTGCATCCTCACGTCAGCACCAATGCACAACTTCTCCTGCACCACAGCTTACTTCTCGGCCTCTTCCATCAACTGTTGTATCAGTCGTCTCACAGCTTCCGAACGAGTAACTCCAAATTTAGTAGCATACTCTTCTAGAGCTTGATACTCCTTCTCGTTTAACCGAATTTCTACTCGATGTTGTCTTGCCATTGCTGTATTTATACCGTACATTAATCCTAGCACAGATTGAGTCAAATAAGCAAAACTAATTTGGGAATAGGGAATAGGAAGCTTCGGAGCCTTCTGACAACTACGCTGCTACAGGAGATTTACACTGAGCTATTTCATTCTTTTTACTGACTACCTTACGCTTACTAATACTATTGTTCTCTATGGAGTTGCGAGTCATCCCAGCCATTTGCAATACCTTAGTCCAGCGCTTTTTAACCTGTTTGGGTGTGCAACCTAGAGTTTTGGCAATCTGTTGCTCGCTTAAGTGGGACTGTTTGAGAGACAATAGTTGTTGCTGTGAGTAGTCAAGCTGCTCGACAAATACTTCCCACTGCTGTGATGACATGCCTAACTTTTGATCAAGATCTGCTCCTAGCCATTGGTGTACCAGTTTCCAGTGGGATGAAGAGTAAGCAAATTTTTCCACATGGTACTTGAAGCGCTGTTGTAAATAGTCCCGCTGGCGGGGGGTGAGACCAAGGATCTCGTCAATATCTGTGACAGCAAGGTCTTGTAACTTTAAGACTAAGTAATCGATACAGTCAGAGCGACCCTGAGCTTCTAAGTATTCTATTAGTTCTTGGACAACGCGATCGCGTAGGACAAAATCATAAGGGTCAGTAGTTTCGGCAATCAGATGAGAGCGTACCTGTTGGGTTACCCCTGAGCGGCTTTGCTCAATAGCTGCTTCTTCTTTGGGAAACTCCATTGCCTGTTCGATATCAACGGCAGTTTCACTCGGTTGCCGTTTAGCGAAAGTTTGTGCTCTGAGGATAATTAGTTGCTGGTTATTCCCACTGCGCAGATTAATACGCCGTTTGGCATATTGCTCTGTAAATCCCATGTACTCCGCTAGTTCTATTTGGGTGCGGGGAGTATAGTCATCTGCCAACTGATTTTCTCGCCGAAAAACCCTGAGGGACTCAGTATAAAAGTCTTGCAAAAAGTCCTCAATTAGGTTATAGCGGGCAGAAAACCCTAACTGGGATTGAGGTTGTGCTACATGGCGATAAATCATCACACTGAGGTTACTGTGTAGCTCCCCCCGAGCTTGTTTTGCACCTAGTTTGTAGTAACAGAGGCATTTTTCCAAGCGATGACGTCCTAGAGATAATTGCCACTCGCCGATTTGCCCACTGGCTTGGATGCGATCGCTTTTTTGACAAATCCGTTCTACTTCTACCACAATCCGGTTAACTACGGCAGCTGCACGGCTTGGTATTTTGCCTAGTTGTGAGAGCATCTCTTGGAGCAACAGCTCATTTAAAGCCTGAGTATTATTTTCTGTGAAAACTTCCGGAGTGGTCAGTTGGTTATCGGAAGGTTGGTTGAGGGATTTAGTAGTGGTGATGTCCATGGTAAGAGCCCTGTCGCAGCTTTTGAGTCACAAGTTCCAAAGACTTCAGCAGAAGTAACGTTGAGCGCAGGCGCTTTCTTCTGTTGCTGTCTATATTTTGAATATAGACTCAGACTCCCTTGGGATGTGCTAGGGATTGTGTCACTACTATTGACTTGCTGCTTAACTCCTGAGAGCACACAGCTATTTCTGGCTCAGTAAAAATAGGGTAAATTTTTGCTATGTATACGTTTTAGCCTTTTTGCTCGGTAGTGGAAGAGACTCTTTAATTGAGGTTTTTTGGTAGACACTTGAAAAACTGGATAGATTTAACCTCTGTTTCCGTAATTCTCGCGATTGCTGTTGTAGTGTTGAGTCTCGTAGTTAGTGGCTTGTGACCCAACCTACATTTTTGGGTGTGCCACGCCACTAGTAAATGAAGCTTGAGTCGATTTCTAATTTTTCCTGAGAGAGTGAAATAGATGGTGAATGCAGGAACAGTAGAGTAGATGATCCATAAATTACAACCCTCGGATGGTCACCGAGGGTTTTTTCCTATTGTTCACATATCTTTAGAATTGGGAATTGGCTGTATTGGGACACCCCTGTTAGACTAACGTATCGCTTAAACCCAAGATTGTCGGGGTTCTGGGGGATTCTCAGCTGTGGGAGGGATTTGTAGGCTAAAATAGCGATCACTTACAACACCAGCTTACGCTGATTGCACTTCTGCTTTCAAATTAATTGAGCAAAGACAATTGTTCAGCTTTCTGATTGACAACGTATTTGACAGGCTTTTTAGTTTTGATTATCTTACCTTCCTCTAGAGCTTTTTTTAACCAATTCCGCATTTGTCCGAGTTGAATATCCAGAGATTCAGCAAGAGTTTGGTCATCCTTTGGCTGCTCTAAATAATTCAGAATAATTGGTAAAACTGTTTGGTAAATAATGTCTTTTGAACTAGCTGTAACGACTTCTAGATAGCTATTTTTCAGTTTATCTTGTTCATTTAACCCACTATTTACCACTCTTTGCTGTGTTGAATCTACTTCAGTCTTGGTTAATTTCACCTCAGAAGTTGGAATTTCCAAAAGCTCTTGCAATGAATTATGCCAAGGTTCTTGAGGAAAAATCTTGGCTCCCTGTTTAAGTAGTTGTCGATTTCCCTCTGTTACAGTTTCCTGTATCCGCACAAAAACAGGAGTACTCCTATTTTGTTCGAGTGCTTCCACTGCACCTGCCCAAGTTCCACCCTTACCGTAAGAGGAACTAACCACAAGGGCATAATCTGCTAAAGCATAGATATATTTGTTTCGTCCCATCGCATTGCCAACAAAGAAGCCAACATCAGGATCATAGGGAGAAACTAAAGCTAGTCTCCCTTCTCGAATACTTTGGCGGTACTTTCCAGACACCGCCTCTCTCGTTAAGCAAGCAGCCAAAACACCGACAGCTGTTCCTCCAGCTTCCAACACCCCCAACATTGAGGCTTGATCTACTCCTCGCGCCCCACCAGAAACTACTTGTATTCCTTGTTTAGCAAAAGTTTGTACAACTTTATAGGTATAGCTTAAGGCTTGTTCATCGACATCACGAGAACCGACAACTGCCAATCCACCTTGAGCAAGCAGTTCGATATTACCAACTCCATAGAGAATTGCTGGTGCTGAATGTTTCAGTTTCTGTTTAAGATAGCTAGGATATTGTGCGTCACCTCGTCCTAGCACCCATAATCCCTTATTCGTCCACTTCTCCACTGCCAGACTCAGCATCATACCCCGCTCCAATAAAGCAACCAGCCGCTTGGAGTCAAGCTTACCAATGGTAATTTGGGGTAATCGCTCTTTGAGTATGGGATTGAGCAAATCTTCCGGACTCATTTCCTCAGCAAGCAACCAACTTGCTACGGTATTATACTCACCAAGCGTCAAGGGTTGAGGTTCTGCTTTGCGGTTTTGACCAAAGCTGGCACACAATAGCAGAATAGCCTGAGTATTTGGTGACAGCCTCTGGTTTAACATGATCTTCTATCCTGTTTACTCTAAAGAATTAAGTGCTAGTGCTAAAGGAAAAACCTGACCACTGCCAGAATGACGTAACAGTGCAGCAATCATGGTAAACGTCCAGCGTGAATCTACCATATCATCAACTAAGAAAACAGATCCGCCCATTCCTGGCCAAGAGTCAACCTCGAATGTACCATCTAAATTATGAGCTTGCTGGTAACTGTTGTTCATCATCTTTTGAAGTTGAGTTTGGCGCACTTTCCGCACCACTGGCACGAAAGGTAAACTTAACATCTTGGCAAGGCGTTGAGCAAAATTCGGTACTAATTCTGGACGATTGAGGGAAGGTACGCAAGTAACCCAAGTGGGAAAAGGCTGAGGTTGCCAGCGTTGAATAGTCTCAAGAGCACCTCTTACTAAAGCCTCATCAAAACGATGATCCTGATATTTACCTTGTCTCACTAATTCTCCCCATCCTGCATCACCCCACAGCGATAAAGCCATTCCTTCCTCTGCCCGTAATTTAGCTGGAATATTTCCAGAAAAACCATAATTTGGCAAGGCTTGAGAAGGCCATTGTTTGCGAGGCTCAATGATGTGGTTGCTGCAACGTAGGTACTGAATTGCTTGATTGACTCGTTCCATTGAGTAGGTTTCTGGCAATAATGGATATCCCACACATACAGTACATTTTCCGCAGGGAATTGGTTTAGGGTCATCTAACGCTCTAGCAAGAAAAGCCATTAAGCATTGTTGACTTGCCATGTATTCTTGCATTTGAGCTTGTTCTTGGCGGCGAATTTGGGTTAAATACTCAATTTTATCAGTGTCAGGTTGATAATCAATCGGTGTCGCATACCACTTGGAGCCTTGTTTCGTTACAGGTGCAGGTGACTCCAGTGAAAGCAGTTTCAACACCTTCTCAATTTGTCCTCTAGAAAGATTCAGTTGCTGTTCTAATTGAGGCATCGAAAAACCATCATCAGCTTGATTTAAGGTATGCAATACTTGCTGAGTATGAGCTTCTGGAGGAAATGCCGTTCTGATGAAATAATCAGTAATATCGTCATCTTCATTACCGCTCAAAAGAATTCCATAGGCTTGCTCAACAGCTCTCCCAGCTCGTCCTACTTGCTGATAGTAGTGGACAACAGAACTAGGACGCTGGTAATGAATGACAAACCCTAAATCTGGTTTATCAAAACCCATTCCTAAAGCTGTTGTTGCCACTAAAGCTTTGATGTTATTATCAATCAGTTGGTCTTCTAAGACCTCACGCTCAGTATTATCTAGTTTACTATGATAGGCTTTTGCCTCAATTCCCTGAATCTTTAGCCACATGGCAACTCGTTCAGCATCTCTAACAGTCAGAGTATAAATAATGCCGCTCCCAGAGATTTTAGGAATATTTTCAGCTAACCATGCCATGCGTGCTGCCGGACTGGGAAGGTGAATATTTTGCAGTTTTAAACTGTCTCGAATCAGGGAACCTCTAAATACCTGTATATTTGAACCCAATTGAGCGATAATATCATCAACAACACGATTGTTAGCTGTAGCCGTTGTAGCAAGAGCTGGAATATTTCGAGGTAGAGCCTGTAAAATCCGAACAATTCGCCGATAGTCAGGACGAAAATCATGTCCCCAATCAGAGATGCAGTGTGCTTCATCAACCACAAATAACCCAATTCGTTGGGATATAGGTAACAGAATGGTTTCCCGAAATTCTTGATTCGCTAATCGTTCGGGAGAAATCAGTAAAATATCCACCTTTCCAGCTAGCAACTGACTCTGTACGAGTTCCCACTCATCTGTATTACTAGAGTTAATTGTTGCTGCTTTAATACCAATTCGTTCTGCTGCCGCAATTTGATTGCGCATCAGAGCTAATAGTGGTGAAATGAGGAGGGTAAAACCAGCACCTTGATCTCGTAGTAGACGAGTGGCGAGGAAATAGACTAAGCTTTTACCCCAACCAGTACGTTGTACGACGAGTAGACGGGATTTATTCTCAATTAAAGCAGCGATCGCTTCCCATTGTCCATCCCGAAAGTCAGCAGTTGGGTTGTTAAGGGCTTGGCACAGAAGTAATAATGCCCGATCTTTAAGTACTGTTGACATGTTTGGTTGTGTTTGTGACAATTTAGCATCATATCTTTTGAAGAACCATCAATATCACAGTTTAAACGCTGAACAGCTTAGTAGGTTGGGTTAGCCTGCGGCAAGTTAGTTGCAATGGTGACGATTTTTGTCTATTATTAATAGTGGGTAAAGGTGTGCGCGTATATATAAAGTGATTTTAGCGATCGCTTCTGGGGGATCTCTCAGCGGCGGGAGGGATTTGTAGGCTAAAATAGCGATCGCCTACGGCAGCAGTTTTCGCTGATCGCATAAAATGAAAGTTCAGTTGCTCCAGGTAGGTGTAGGGCGTGTTTGACAACGAGTACTATAACCAGTTACATCCCTATCTTTGTTCAATTTGCCGGAAATACGCCCAATGGTGGAAAATCTACACCCTCACGGATGTGGTGGGGAAACAACGGGATGAGGAAAAGCAGTTTTCCCCACTGTTGGATTTGGGTTTAATGGTGCAGACGGTTAAGCAGCAACAAGAAAAGAGGGAGGAAGCTCAGGAGAAAGTTGAGCGGTTGGCTGTTATTGAAGGATTGCGTAAATATGCCCCTGAGCATGTATTGTTAGTAGGTCGTCCTGGTTCTGGTAAATCGACGGCGTTGGTACGGTTGTTATTGGAGGAAGCGGAGAGGGGGAGAGACGCGGAGACGCGGAGATGGGGAGATGGGGAGATGGGGAGATGGGGGGATGGGGATTTTTATCGAATTCCGGTGTTGGTGGAGTTGCGGTTTTATCAGCATTCGGTGCTGGAGAGGGTCAAGGCTTTTCTTCTACAACATGATCCGGATTTGGATGTGGATGAGGAGATTTTGAAGAAGTGGCTGCGTCAGGGAAAATTGTTACTGTTGTTGGATGGATTTAATGAGTTGCCTTCGGATGAGGCTAGGCAGCAGGTAAGGGTGTTTCGTAAAGACTACCCCAAGACGCCGATGGTATTTACTACCCGGCATTTGCAGGTAGGGGGGGATCTCAATATTAGTAAGAAACTGGAGATGCAACCCCTGACAGAAACTCAGATGCGGCAGTTTGTCTGTGCCTATTTGCCACAGCAGGGGGAGCAGATGCTCAAGCAGTTGGGTAGTCGCTTGCGAGAGTTTGGTGAAACACCGCTGTTGTTGTGGATGCTTTGCTCTGTATTTGCTAGCAACTCTTACCAAATACCTGCTAATTTGGGTTCGGTATTTCGCCGCTTTATTGGGATTCATGACAACGAGCTCAAACAGGATGTGGTTATTTCTGAAGAATTTCGGCTTTGGCAACGGCAGTCGTTACAGCATTTAGCTTGGGTAATGGTGCAAGGGGAAGGGGAGACGCAGTTTTATGTGTCTCTTCCCCAACACAAAGCAGCACAAGTGCTGAAATTTTTTCTGCAAGGAGAGGGTGTTTTAAAGAATGACCCCCTCCTTTGGCTTGAGAATTTGCTCAAGCACCACCTGATTGAGTCGGGTACAGGTGAGCAGATTGGGTTTTGCCATCAGTTAATCTTAGAGTATTATGCAGCAGAAAGTTTGTTGCTGCAACTGGCAAGTTTGAGTGATCAACAGTTGAAGTGGGATTATCTGAATTATCTCAAGTGGACTGAGCCTGTAGCACTGATGATGCAGTTGCTGGAGGATCGGGATCAGGCGGTGCGGGTGGTTAAGTTGGCTTTGGAGATGGATTGGCTCTTAGGTGCTAGGTTGGCAGGAGAGGTTAAATCGGAATTTCAGGAGGAAACTGTAGGTTTGGTGGTTGGGTTGCCATTGCCTCGGTTGTTGAAAGTGAAGCTGGCAGGGGTAACAAAGTCGGATGAAGCAATTCCTGAGCTAATTAATGCTCTAGAAGAATCCAACTCTGAAGTGCGTAAGAAAGCAGTAGAATCTCTAGGAGAAATTGGCTTAAATACTGCGGTTACTGCCCTCATTAATGTCCTAGAAGACTCTGACTTTGAGGTGCGTATGAGTGCAGCAGATGCTCTAGGAAAAATTGGCTCAAATACTGCGATTACTGCCCTCATTAATGTCCTAGAAGACTCTGACTTTGAGGTGCGTATGACTGCGGCAGATGCTCTAGGAAAAATTGGCTCAAATACTGCGATTACTGCCCTCATTAATGTCCTAGAAGACTCTGACTTTGAGGTGCGTATGACTGCGGCAGATGCTCTAGGAAAAATTGGCTCAGATACTGCTGTTAATGCCCTAATTAACACCCTAAAAGACTCTGACTTTGAGGTGCGTATGAGTGCAGCAGATGCTCTAGGAAAAATTGGCTCAGATATTGCTGTTAATGCTTTAATTCAAGACCTAGAATACTTTGACTGTGATGTGGGTAGTAGTGCGTTATATTCTCTAAGTGAAATTGGCTCAGATACTGCTGTTACTTCCCTAATTAATGCGCTAGAACAATCTGACTTTGAGGCACGTATGAGTGCGGCATATGCTCTAAGTGAAATTGGCTCAGATGCTGCTGTTACTGCCCTAATTAATGCTCTAGAACACTCCAACTTTGAGGTGCGTGCGAGTGCGGCAGATGCTTTAGGAAAAGTTGGCTCAGATACTGCTGTTACTTTGCTAATTCAAGCTCTAGAACACTCCGACTTTGAGGTGCGTAGTAGCGCGGTATATGCCCTAGGAGAAATTGGCTCAGATACTGCTGTTACTTTGCTAATTCAAGCTCTAGAAAACTCTGAATCTGAGGTGCGCTGGAGTGCGGTATATGCTCTAGGTGAAATTGGCTCAGATGCTGCTGTTACTTCCCTAATTAAAACCCTAGAAGACTCCAACTATAAGGTGCGTTGTAGTGCGGTATATGCTCTAGCAAAAATTGGCTCAGATACTGCTGTTACTGCCCTAATTAATGCTCTAAAACACTCCGAATATGATGTACGTAAGCTTGCAGCAGATGCTCTAGGTGAAATTGACTCAGATACTGCGGTTTCTACCCTAATTAATACCCTAGAATACTCCGAATCTGATGTGCGTAGTAGTGTAGCAGATGCTTTAGTTGAAATTGGCTCGGATGATGATGTTACTACCCTAATTCAAGCGATAGAAGACTCCAACTTTGAGGTGCGTAGTACTGCGGTAGATGCTTTAGGAAAAATTAGATCAGATGCTGCTATTCCTGCCCTCATTAATGCCCTAGAAGACCCTGACTCTGATGTGCGTAGTCATGCAACAGAGGCTCTGGTAAAATTTGGTTCTGATTCCGCTATTCCTCCACTAAATAAAAAACTTCAAGATCATAACTCTGCTATAGCCAATGATAAATATACCTTAAATAAATCCCTCACAGCACTAAGAACCATCCAAGAGCGCTGTCAATATTATAGACCAACTCCCAAACTTACCATGTCCAACCCCCTATCCCACAACTATGCCTTACTGATTGGTGTCGGCGAGTCAGCTTACCCTGAATGGTCACTTCCGGTTACAGTTAAAGATACTCTAGCCCTCAAATCTCTCCTCACAGACACCAACTTATGTGGCTACAGCGATGATGAGCAACATCTACGTCTACTCAACAATGCGATCGCTACCAAAGAATCGATATTATCTAACTTAAACTGGCTCCAACAACAAGCCGCCGCCGATTCCGAAGCTACTGTCTTAGTTTACTATTCTGGTCATGGTTGGTTAAACGATAAGACTGGAAAATACTACCTGATTCCCCACGATATCATACCCCATAAGATTCCCAACTCGGCTCTAGCTGCCGACACATTTCAAGAAGCATTACGACAAATCCCAGCCAAGAGATTACTCGTAATTATCGATAGTTGTCATGCTGCGGGGATGGCTAGTGCTAAAAATGAACAAGGGGATTGGGATTTACCGGATGATTTTATCCCCACTGCCTTACCCAAGGATTTAATCAATCAACTACAGCAAGGTACAGGAAGAGTAGTATTGACCTCATCTACCGGTAAACAAAAATCTTGGGTTCGCCCTGATGGTAAGATGAGTATCTATACCTTCCATCTCCTGGAAGTTTTACAAGGTGCCGGTAATCAACCGGGAGATCAGGTAGTGACGATTTCTAATTTGATGAATTATCTGGGAAAAACTGTTCCTGCTAGCGCTAAGCAACTCTGTCAACAGGAGCAAACCCCCTTCTTTGATTTTGCCACGGAAGATTTTCCGGTAGCACTACTGCATGGAGGTAAGGGTTTGCCTCAACAGGGATGGGATGGGTTGAAGGTAGAAGCACAGGAGAGGATTAGTCAGATTGGTAATGTTAACGGTAACAATAATAAGGTTAATATTGGCGATCGCACTACTAAAATCAGTATAGGCACAGCTGGTGATATCAAAATTGGTGATATCTCTTCCTAGGACATTTGATAAACAATTCAATAATCACACCATACCCTTGCGGCATTTAGCCCATAAATCCCAAGTTATCGACAATGGGCAAGACTTCTTAGATCCCCGACGAATTAAAGAAGTCCGGGATCTGGGGATTCTCAGCGGTAGGGAAGATTAATGCTAGGGTAGCGATCGCGAATTTGTGGGATATATTGTGACCGCATTATGGGGTTTATATATAGGCGCACACATTTTCCCATTATCAAGTAATCATAGCACAACATAGTTGCAATTCAGCTATTAATCTTCAGAAATTTATTGCTAACATTAATTATCGACAATGGGCAAGACTTCTTAGATCCCCGACGAATTAAAGAAGTCGGGGATCTGGAGATTCTCAGCGGTGGGGGAGATTTGTAGGCTAAAATAGCGATCGCCTACGGCAGCAGCTTTCGCTGATTGCATACAATGAAAGTTCAGTTGATCAAGAATTCGTCGTTAGGTGCTCATTACCGCCTGAACTCCTGAAAGAAAAGCACCATGAACTGTTCCTGGATAGTTGCGCGAAGTTGCTTCTCCTGCAAAAAAGAGGAGATTATCTACAGGCTGAGCCAGGATATCTCGTTCGGTACTGGTGATCCCGATCGGAAGACTAGCAGAATAAGACCCGTAAGCGAAAGGATCAGTTGCCCATTTTGTCCTCAGTATAGCTTGGGGATGGGGAATCGCTTTGCCGTACATTTTATGTAAGTCTTCCATAATTACTGCTACTAATTCTGGTTCGGATAAACCTTCTAAACGATGAGCATAACTGCCTCCAGTGAAAGCGATTAAAACCGGGGTATCTTGATAGTGGGCATAGTTAAGAAAATAGGGAATATTAGTAGGCTGGTGACTGATGGAGCCAATAATCTCTTGCTGGTCCCAAAATTGTTGAGGAAATAGTAGCACAACTTTGTCCAAGAGACCGACAGCCAGACGCTTAATTGCTTGTTGTTTGGCTGGGGGAAGGGGGGGCTTGAACTGAACATTATTCGACTTCAGCACTCCTAAAGGTAAAGTCACAATCGCCGCAACACCAGAAAAACGGTTTTTTTCGGTTGTTACTACTACCTCTTGGTTCCCATATTGAATCTCAACGACTTTTTCCTCCAGGCGAATATCCAGATCCGCCGCTAGTTTCTCAATAATTTGATCATAACCATGAGGAAACAGGTGGTCAGCTCCAGAAAAATCTTTGCCCTCATTCCATGCTTGCAGGGATAGTTGCTCTAAGTCTAAACCAAACTCAACGACAACTAAAGCATTCACATACCATGCTATCACTTTCTGCTCAAGATTAGAAAGCTGCTTCTTGGCCAAAATCTTTTGTATACCAGCATCAAGAGCAAGATCTTCATCTTGTTTCTCTCCCCAAGATGTAGCAGCCTTGAGCATTTTTATGGTAAGCTTTAGACCCTTTTTAACTGCATCTGGAGATAAAACCTGACCATCTAACAACAGCTTCAATGATTCATAGTCAGAGGGAAGAGTTGTCAGCTGAAAATCTCGTGCTAACTTAGCAATGGGATTTTTCCTCACCCCATGAATCCAAGAAGCACCCAAATCTACCGGTAAGCCTAAAGAGCGATCAGTAAAGATTCTCCCTCCCAAGCGATCACGTCCTTCCAAAACTGTCACTTCTCTACCTTGGGATTGCAATTTACGAGCCGCAGCCAAGCCAGCAATTCCCCCACCAATCACTAAAACTTTACCTGATGGAGATTGCTTGTTTTGTAAAGAACAAGACCAAGCTAATCCTGTTGCTAACAAGCTCAGTTGTAAGAAGTGACGGCGATGATATCGCGTTTCCATCTAGTAATGAGTGGTGTTGAGTACTGGTTCAGAAACCGGGTTTCTATGACAATTTTGGTGGGGAAGCGAAGAAACTTCCAGGTTCAGAAACCGGGTTTCTACGACAATTTTGGTTGGGAAGCGAAGAAACTTCCAGGTTCAGAAACCGGGTTTCTATGACAATTTTGGTGGGGAAGCGAAGAAACTTCCAGGTTCAGAAACCGGGTTTCTATGACAATTTTGGTGGGGAAGCGAAGAAACTTCCAGGTTCAGAAACCGGGTTTCTATGACAATTTTGGTGGGGAAGCGAAGAAACTTCCAGGTTCAGAAACCGGGTTTCTATGACAATTTTGGTGGGGAAGCGAAGAAACTTCCAGGTTCAGAAACCGGGTTTCTATGACAATTTTGGTGGGGAAGCGAAGAAACTTCCAGGTTCAGAAACCGGGTTTCTATGACAATTTTGGTTGGGAAGCGAAGAAACTTCTAAGAAACCCGGTTTCTCAATACTTTCCCGGTTTCTTGTTTTTTAAAAGGTTTCTACGACAATTTTGGTGGGGAAGCGAAGAAACTTCTAAGAAACCCGGTTTCTCAATACTTTCCCGGTTTCTTGTTTTTTAAAATACCCGAATGGGAATCTCCGCTGGTGCTAGTAACAACTCTTTCAACTCATCATTCACCTTGCACAAGGTAATGGACATCCCTGCCATTTCCAACGAAGTGCAGTATTCACCGACATAGCTGCGCCAGACTTTGATACCTTTTGCTTCTAACTGTTCGTGAGCATAGCCATATAATAGATACAGTTCGGAAATGGGAGTGCCACCCAAACCATTGATCATCAAAGCTACTTCATCCCCACTATTAAAAATGGGAGCAGTTGTTTCAGTTTCTGAGATGGGTTTGGAGTCAGTGAGGATCGCTTCCAACATTTGCTCTACAATATCATTGGCACTAGCTATCTTTTGACGTGCTCGGCCTGGTTCTCCGTGAATGCCTACCCCCATCTCGATTTCATCCTCTGCCAAGGTGAAAATGGGGTCGCCTTTGGCTGGAGGGGTGCAACCAGTCAAAGCCATGCCCATGGAGCGAATGACATCATTAACCTGATTACCAAGAGTCACTAATTCATCGAGGGATGCGCCTTTTTCTGCGGCGGCACCAACGGCTTTGATGACAAAAAAGTTGCCAGCTACCCCACGCCGACCTACAGTATAGAGACTGTCTTTAACAGCCACATCATCATCCACAAAAATAGTTTTTACGGTAATCCCTTCATCTTCCAATTCTTCGGCAGCATCACGAAAAGCAGCGCGATCGCCTGTATAGTTGTTAACAATATGCAGCACACCCTTGGCAGAGTTGAGCAGTTTGGAAGACTCAATCACATAATCAATAGGAGGAGCAGCAAAAACATCACCGGGACAAGCACCGTCAAGCATTCCCTGGCCTACAATCATCACATGAGCTGGTTCATGACCAGAACCAGAGCCTTGAAGGATGGAGACTTTATTGTCATTAGGAGCATCAGCTCGCATAATCAGGTTGTAGTCTGGTACATACTTGACCTTACCAGGATTAGCCAGGGCAATTCCCTTCAACATTTCGGGAACAAATTGCTTAGGCTCATTAACAAATTTCTTCATTGATTTTTTGATTTTGACTATCGACTAAGTAGGGGACAAGGCAGAAGGCAGAAGGCAGAGGGCAGAAGGCAGAAGGGAAGAGGATTTTAGCCCCCTTAAATTTATTAACATACTTTTGTTTATTTATGCCTATCTATTTATTCCCAATTCCCAATTCCCAATTCCCAATTCCCAATTCCCCATTCTCAATTCCCCATTCCCAATTCCCCATTCCCCATTCCCCATTCCCTACTTAACCCAAAACAAACTCGACAAGATACAAGCAACTATAATTCCTGTAGCATCAGCAATAAGACCCGCAGCAAGAGCATGGCGAATGCGGGTAATGCCAACGGCTCCAAAATATACGGCTAGAACGTAAAAAGTGGTGTCCGTACTGCCCATCATCGTCGAAGCCACAAAGGAACTATAGGAATCAGGCGATCGCTCAACTAACTCACTCATGATACCAAAAGCACCACTACCAGAAAGGGGACGGACTAGGGCCATCGGTAAGACTTCTGCTGGCATTCCGATTAAATTAGTGACGGGACTCAGTAGGTTAGAAAGTATTTCCATTGCACCGGAAGCACGAAACATCCCAATAGCAAACAGAATAGCTACGAGAAAGGGAATAATACGAATGGCAATCTCAAAACCTTGCTTGGCTCCTTCGGTAACAGCCTCATAAATTTTTACCCCCCGCCCGACTCCGTAGGTAATAATGAGAAGCATCAAGATAGGCATCAGCCAATGAGAAATGAAATCGTCGTTAAAGAAATCCCCGAGACTACCACTACTAATCACACCATAGACGATGGTGCCAGCAAAACCGAGCATAAATAACCAAGCAATAATTTGAGAAGTCCTACCGGTGGGATAGAGAAGGTGGGAATAATCGGATTCTGCAACTTGATTGTCGCTATTGTCTATCTCCCCCTCCTCTGGGGATGATTCGCTGCCAGTTATTCTCCGCGTCTCCGCGTCTTCGGGTCTCCGCGTCTCCGCGTCTCCGCGTCTCCGCGTCTCCGCGTCTTCGCGTCTTCGCGTCTCCGCGTCTTCGCGTCTTCGGGTCTCCGCGTCTCCGCGTCTCCGCGTCTCCGTGTCTCTTCTACCCAACCAAGAAGCAATGGAAACTCCGACAATAGTAGAACAAATGGTAGCTAATAAGGTAGGCAGGAAAATAGCAGCAGGATTACTACTATTGGCAGCGGCTCTCACACCGATTACTCCCAAGGGAAACAACACAACGCTGGAGGTATTGATGGCGAGGAACAAGCACATGGCATTGGTAGCAGTACCCTTGACGGGATTGAGCTTGTTGAGTTCAACCATAGCCTTGATGCCAAAAGGAGTAGCCGCATCTCCAAGTCCTAGCATATTAGCCGAAATATTGAGGATCATCGCCCCCATAGCTGGATGGGTAGGTGGTACATCAGGAAAAAGCTTAACCATCAAGGGTTTCAAGATATTCGCCAGATTGTACATGAGTCCTCCAGCTTCTAGTACCCGCACCAAACCTAGCCACAGTGCCATCACGCCAATTAAACTAATCGCTAGATTAACTGCGGCTTTGGCGGAGTCAAAACTCGCTTGAGTAATCTCTTCCATTTTGCCTGTATAACCGGCAAAGAGAATAGCGACAGCAATGAAACCAACAAAGACAATATTTATGGCGCTGGGTTTTCCCGATGGTTGATTTGCTTGAGACATTTGTTAGGTGGTAGATGTTAGGTATTAGGTGTTAGGTGTTAGGTGCTAGGTGTTAGGTATTAGGTGTTAGGTGCTAGGCAATGGTGACAAGTTAGCAGGGTCGTGATAATGTCTAAGTATCATATATAGTGTTTAGACGCAAAAAAAAACTATATATGGAAAGACCCAAGGGATCAGAAAAAATGTATTCCTCTTCCCCATCTCCCCATCTCCCCATCTCCCCATCTCCCCATCTCCCCATCTCCCCACACTCAAAACTCGGCCCAGGCAGTAGCGACATTCTCAAACATCGTCGCTACTGCTACTGCACCAGCATCATAAGTATCCTTACTCCGTTCACCAGTGTAGGATGCCCGACCTCGCTTAGCAACCCACGCTTTACTTACTTCTGCCTGTTCTCGTGCTACCTTGGCAGCTGTATCGATCGCTTGCTGGGTATTGCCGCCATTTTTGATAGTTTCTTCAAAGGCATCGGCAGCGGGTACCAAGGCATCAAGCAAAGTTTTGTCTCCCAAATTTGCCCCTCCCCTGTCCATAATTCCTGCTGCTGCACTGCGGAACATCGTTACTACATCTTCGCTAGTTAAGGTGTCTTTACCGCTAATGCTCTTGCCAGCATTCCGAAAAGCTGCTCGCCAGAGGGAACCGGAAGTGCCGCCAATATTTTTGGAGATAATTTTGGCGCACCCAACTAGCAAGCTCTCACCGCTACTATGATCAAGATTGTCCCATTCTGCCAAAATCGCACCAAAGCCACTGGAGATGGAGATGCCGAAGTCGCCATCGCCGACAACACCGTCCAACTCGGTAAAATACTTTTCGTTATCGATGGATGTTTGAGCGATGGTTCGCACCACAAGCTCGATATTCTCTACACTATTGCGGGGCATATGTTTCTCCTTAAAAGCACAAATGATACCAAGAAATTCTAAATTCTTGACAAATGCTGCTGTTTTTGGGATTATATCTAATAATAGAGTAGGTGCGGCCATATAGACTTTTTCCTCACAATTTATAAAATACCGTAGGGGCGGGTTCACCAGCCATCTAGCACATCGACCAGCCAATGAGATAAACCCGCCCCGGTATAACCCAAGATGAGCTCACCAGACACCGGGGCGGGTTTGGTTAAGTTATCGTTGAAGAGAAAGATATTGAGCGAACCCGCCCCTACATGGTTGGATACAGCAGTTTGCTCTGCTATGCGGTACAGTCTTGATCCCCCTAAATCCCCCTTAATAAGGGGGACTTCCGGAAAAGCGTACTTCATTACAGCGCAAAGCGCTGTATGGGGAAGGGTTTTGGGTCAAAAATTTAATGCACACGCACTACACAAAATCTAAACCACATTTTTATAAGATAGATTCTTCATTACTTGTTACTTGTTACTCTCGAGAAACTAGAAATGAAACGGGATATCTCAATCCTTTGATATGACTAGTTTCTAACTTCTTTTTAGGCAATGAAAACTCTTCTTCCTCCTGCCTCGGAGCCTCCTGCCTCCTGCCTTAAGAAAGCTCATTACTCATTACTTATTACTCATTACTTATTACTTATTCAGCAAACCCCAATCCCTTACTACTCATCCTTAATCATCGCCAACCTCTCCTGCACCAAAGGATGCTCAGATAGTACTGATTCCTGTCCCTCCTCAACTACTTTCCTCAAGAATGTGACAAAATTGTTCTTCATGGTAACAGTATCAGGATGCTCTGACCCTAAAGAGCGATCGCAAATTCCTAAAGCTTCTAGATAAAATGCCTCGGACTCATGGTAACGTCCTTGGGAAGAGTATAGTTTAGCTAAATTTGTGAGGTGGGTAGCTAAGTCAGGATGGTCTTTGGGTAAAGAGCGTTTGTCGATTTTGATGGCTTGCTCGTACAATGGTTCGGCATCACTGTAGCATCCTTGGGCATGGTATAGTTCCGCTAAATTGTTGAGATCCCTGGCTAAGTCAGGATGGTTGGGAGGTAGGGAGTGCTTAACGATTTCAATGGCTTGCTTATACAATAGCCCAGCATCAGTGTAGCGTCCTTGGGTATGGTATAGTTCAGCTAAATTTTTGAGGTGGGTAGCTGAGTTAGGATAGTCGGAGCGCTTGTCGATTTTGATGGTTTGCTTAAACAAAGGTTCGGCTTCACTGTAGCCTCCGTGGGATTGGTATAGTTCAGCTAAATTGTTGAGATGGGTAACTAAGCCGGGATAGTCTTGAGGTAGGGAGGGTTTGTCGATGTCGCTGGCTTGCTCATACAATGGTTCCGCATCACTGTAATATCTGCATCCTTGGAAAGGATATACTTTACCTAAGTTGTTGTTAAGGTCTCTGGCTAAAGAAGGATGATTGGTATTTAGGGAGCGACTGTAGATGGCAATGGCTTCTTTATATAAAGGTTCGGCTTCACTATAGCGTTCTTGGGAATAATATAATCCAGCTAAGTTGTTTAAGTGGGTGGCTAAGGAAGGATGGTATGCACTTAAGGAACGCCTGTCGATGGCAATGACTTGCTTATACAAAAGTTCCGCTTCACCGTAGCATCCTTGGAAAGAGTATAGTCCAGCTAACTGGTTTAAGTGCTTGGCGAAGTCAGGATGGTATGTATTTAAGGAGCGCTTGTCGATATCGATGGCTTGCTGACGTAAAAGTTCGGCTTCCCTGCAGCGTCCTTGTTGAGAGTATACTTGAGCTAAGTTGTTAAGACTAGTAGCAAAATCAGGATGCTTGTTACCCAAGCGAGTTTCTACCACGACTTGGCATTCCTGATACCAATCTTCTGCCAATTCATAGAAACCTTGACCAAAATAAAACTTACCTAAACTGGTGCAAGGCATAATTAAATCCTCATCACGGAGAAACTTAGTCAGTTTCCTCGCTACTTCTTGCAGATGGGGGATAGTAGGCTGAAAGTACTTTACCAAATCTGGGGTAATGGGATAGGGAATTTGCTCTGCCACTGCCGCCATTGCTGCTGCTAAAGAACGTTTGAGCTGTTTTGCCTCAGCAGACTTCTCCCGCTTGTCCCTCAAAAACTCCCGCGTCAGTTGGTGCAATTGGTAGGTATTCTCATCGGTATGCTCAAGCAAATTCAACTGGACAAGAGTGCGCCTAGCTTGTTTCAAGTCTTTAGTAGATTTACCCATTGCTGCACTTTCTACTAAAGACCAAGGAAGAGGAGCCAGGGCAAATAAACTCAATAAATAGGCCACAACTTGAGTATTGTGGTTCAAGGATTTCCAACTCACCTCCAAGGCGGCAGCAACACCCAGTTGAGCCGTCATTTCAGGGTGTGCTAGAGCATCGGTCAAGAAACCGGGTTTCTTTTGGGGAAATGCTGATATTTCGTCGTTATTCTGGTAAGAAACCCGGTTTCTAGGAATACTTGACCAGCTCTCTCGTCCCTCACCTTGCAACTTTTCGAGTAATTCTGCCAGAGATAAATCCTTCTTCAGATTAAGATAACATCCCACTAACTGCAACCCCAGGGGCAAATAACCCAGCCATTTACACAATCTTCTGGCAACCCAAGGTTCCTGTTGCAGTCGCTTCCTCCCTACCACCGATTTTAATAAAGCGATTGCTGCCAGTGGCTTGAGTACCTCCAAATCCAAGTACACCATTGGCTCAGACAACTTTTCCCTGGTGGTGAGTAGCACTTTAAACCGGGATGATTGGGGCAAATAAGGCTTTACCTGCTCTTGATAGTTGGTCATATCATCCACTACCAGCAAGACATCCCCCTCAACCCAGTGTTGCCAGCAATAGGCTACTTGTTCCCCCAGAGACAATGTCTCCAAGCTGACAGAAGGGAAAAAACGGGGACAAGCAAATGCCACCAACTCTACAGCAAAATCCCTAGCGGATAACCAACAAACTCCCCCCGGGTAACTAGGCAATTGTTCCCTTGCATACTGAATTGCCAATTCCGTTTTACCCACTCCCCCCATACCAGCGATCGCAACTGGGGTGTTTTGCTGCAACAATTGATGTAATTGGTCAAGTTCTGCCCGACGTCCAATAAACTGTTCTTGGTTAAGAAGACCTCGGCGCTTGAGGTTTTCACCCGGTGTTGGTGATGGAAGTTTCTTCCTAAAGCAGTTCGCTCGCTTCTTCATTTTATCAATGGTAGAGCGCTGTTCCCGTTTCTTCATAGCAGGCGCTACAGCAATGTTGCCGAAAAGTTTGGTGTTACTCCAATCTAATCAAACCATGCTCAACTGCCTACCTTTGAGTACCAAAGATGTGTAGATTTTCATCTAATTCTCACGTTAATTTCATATAAAGTGGGGAATTGGGGTAGTGGTTAATGGAGAAGCCAAAGCCTATCCTTTCGGGATTATGAATTGGCATGAGATCGTTAACGATACGATGGGAGGTGTTGAGCATAGGAAGCGATTTTTTTTTTATGACATTACGGTAGATTGAGTAATTTTGTGCTAGACTAATTGAAGTGCATCAATGTAGCGCTTATGTCTCAAAAATTTTGACCACCTAGAGAAGCGGCTGTAGCGAAGGGGTGTTCATCGGCGAAGGTTGACAAGATGGGAGCAACAGGGCAAAATTGTAGCTATCCGTACTCCGTCTGGTCAAAGGAGGTATGATGTAGAATCTTATCAGAAAAAGAAATGATTGAAGATATTTTGGCAATTGTTCATATATTTTCTTGTCGGTTGTATGGATTGAGAAAATACAAAAAGCAAATGTCAAGTGATGTAGAACTACAGTGCAGGATGCTCCAAGTAGAAAGACATATAATAGATAGGCAGCATAATTTTTTTAAAACTCTAGATGATTTGGCTTTTAAATCAAAAAACTTATACAATAAAGCCAACTACTACATGAGACAAAACTTCTTTGAGAAAGGAGGAAAACTCAATGACCGTCTCAATATTAAAGAACTGTATGCTCTGACCAAGCCAACGGAATCTTATGCAGCATTACCTCAAAAAGTAAGCGCCGGGGTAATTAAACAAGTAATTCATGACTGGAAGGCTTGGTTTCAAGCAATGAAACAATGGTTTGTTGTACCTGAAGAGTTTGAAAAAAAACCGCAAATACCTAGATATAAGCATAAAGAGCTTGGTCGAAACCTACTGATTTATGACAATCAATCTATAGGACAAAAAGGAAAAAAGAAAGGCAATGGAATTATAAAATTAGCCTGTTCTACCGTTAAATTGTTCACTGATATAAAAGAAGTAAAAGAAGTAAGAGTGGTACCAGCCACCGCTTCTTATGTTATAGAAGTTGTTTATGAAAAAGAGATTGTACCAGCCAGACTAAATCCATTATTGATAGCTGGTATTGACTT
>JAAHGR010000519.1 GCA_010672425.1 Symploca sp. SIO2E6 | reverse complement strand
CATGGGTTTTGTGTCAATTTAATCTTCCTGGTAGCATTATTGTCCTACCCTGATCTTTAAGGAGAACTATCAATGGAATACCTTGTTACACCACCAGAATCAACAAATTGGAAAATCAGTGAGTCTTATTTTATTCAGCATCTAGAGAAACAATGGTCAGGCATTGAAATTCATAAGACAACCAATCCAGATGATTATTATGTACTTGAATGGGTAGTCAAGGTATCAAGCAGAGGACACAGATTAGATGGTGCTTTACACCGAGATGGACAGGGGATAAGTTTGGATGGTTATTTAGAAGATTGTGCCAGATTTGTGATTTGGTTTCGCTCTCTAGTGCCTCCAACACAGAATTTAGTGTTTTATGATCAAGGATATAATTGCCATGTTGAGTTGGAAGCTACAACAACGGAGTCAGAAATTATGCAGCCTTTAGAGGCATCATGGGGAAGAAGCTATGTATCGTAAGCTTACAGGACTTAACATTAAGGAGAATTTACCACAAAGACACAAAGAGCACAAAGGCTGTCTCTAACAATTCTGCTAACTTCCCCAAATTTGCACAATTTTTGGAGACTTAATCTTCGTAAATTCGACATTCAGGTGCATCTGGATTATCAGTGCAGTATTGTTTCATTAATCAAAGCACGTAGATTCTTCTCTTTCATCAGTGCTACTGCTTCGGCAACAGTTGCTGAACCACGGATGGTGACTACATCCTTGGTCATGATATCTTTGGCTTTCATCATAGTTACAACCTCCTTGGAATCGGTTTTCGTTCGCTGCAAATGTCATTTGTTATTAGTCATTTGTCCTTTGTACTAATGACTAACAATTCTTTATAATACTATCAGATGAGGATAATTCACCACAAAGACACAAAGGGCACAAAGAAAGATGATGAAAATACCAACAATTTCTTTACCCCCAAGACTAGAACTGAAAATCAATCTAACTGATGAACAGTTTTGGAAACTATTTGGGAATTGGGTCATTATACTAAATCTAAATGGCTGACACAATGCAGCCAACCCTACTTACAAAGTGCTAATGCCCAATTCCCAATTCCCAATTTCCAATTCCCAATTCCCAATTCCCAATTCCCAATTCCCAATTCTCAATTCCCCATAGCACGATAACCAATATCCCTACGGTAATACATTCCCTCAAATTGAATGCAATCCATTGCTGCATAGGCTTGAGCGATCGCTTCTTCCAAGGTATCACCAGTGGCAGTCACTCCTAGCACACGTCCACCGTCAGTAACTAGCTGTTGTTGTACCAACCGAGTACCGGCACAGAAAACAGTTGCTGTCTTAGCTTGTGCTTGCTCAATGCCAGTAATGATCTTACCCTTTTGGTAAGCACCGGGATAACCTTCTGACGCAGCAACTACACAAGCAGCTGCTCCTGGTTTCCAAGTAATTGGTGGTAGTTGTGAGAGTTGTTGCTTGGTACAAGCAAACAGTAGGTCTTCTAGGGGAGTTTCTAGTAAAGGTAAGATGGCTTGGGTTTCTGGATCACCAAAGCGACAATTAAATTCCAGTACTATTGGGTCCCCTGCAGGAGTAATCATCAATCCTGCATAGAGGACACCCCGATAGTCGATGTCCCTCTCCCGCAAAGCTTCAACTACAGGCTGAAGGATGTCTTGCTCAATGCGCCTCATCAATGCCTGGTTGACAATCGGTGCGGGAGCATAGGCTCCCATACCACCAGTGTTTTCTCCAGTATCCCCTTCCCCAATAGGTTTATGATCTTGAGCTGGTAGCAAAGTTCTAATGCTCAACCCATCTGTCAAAGCTAAGACAGAAACTTCTTGACCGGTAAGATATTCTTCAATGATTACCGTACCAAAACCTTTCTCAAAGAGTGACTCCACAGCTAGTTGAGCTTCCTCAACCGTAGCAGCAACTGTAACTCCTTTGCCTGCTGCCAAGCCATCAGCCTTGACGACAATCGGTGCTCCTTGTTCTTGCACATAGGCTTTAGCTGGCTCAACTTCTGTGAAAGTAGCAAAGCTAGCAGTGGGAATACCAGCAGACTGCATCAGTTTTTTTGCCCAGTTTTTACTCGACTCAATTTGTGCCCCTTCCTGGGTTGGACCAAAAACCATGAGGTTTTCCTGCTGTAGGTAATCTGTAATTCCTGCAGCGAGGGGGAGTTCTGGTCCCACTACGACTAAAGAAATCCCGTTAACTAGAGCAAACCGGGCAATTCCCTCAAAATCATCGACTCTTATGGGAAAATTCTGGCAGCCTTCTGTTGTGGCTGTACCGCCATTACCAGGAATAAAAATTACCTGCTTAATCCTTTGAGATTGTAGCAATTTCCAGGCAAGAGCATGTTCCCTTCCCCCATTACCAACTACCAAAACTTTCACTTAATCCTCACACTCCCAAAAAAGATTGAACTTTTTGCTTGAATAGGGTAACATACTAAGATTGACTGTTTTTTTGCTGCTGATAGCGCTGTTTGAATTCCTGCTGTCGTTGTTTGTGATCGACTAGAGGAGCAGGATAACCACAGACTTCGCGATCGCGTTGGTCAATTTTACCAGTAATTAGACATTCGGTATCCACAGATCCCAATTCTGGGAGCCATTGCCGGATGTATTCGGCTTCTGGATCAAATTTCTGAGCTTGACTAGCGGGGTTAAAAATCCGCAATGGTTTGGGGTCCATACCGCTCGAGGCACTCCACTGCCAACCACCATTGTTGGCAGCTAAGTCGCCGTCGTATAGTTTCTGCATAAAATATTTTTCTCCCCACTGCCAGTTAATGAGTAAGTCTTTAGTCAGAAAGCTGGCAACAATCATCCGGCAGCGGTTATGCATCCAGCCAGTTTCATTTAATTGGCGCATGGCTGCATCGACGATAGGATAGCCAGTTTGCCCCTCACACCAGGCTTGGAACAATTCTGGGTCATTATCCCAGGGGAAGTTTTTAAACGAATGGCGATAAGGACCCTCTGCCAATTCGGGGAAGAAATACATGGCATGTTGGTAGAACTCTCGCCAAGCTAGTTCCTGTTGCCAGGTTTGAATACTATTGCAGACTTCATCACTACGGCTAAAGTTATAGGCAGTCTGTGCTGCATCCCAAACAGTACGGATGCCAATAGTGCCAAATTTCAGCGCAGCACTGAGTTGAGAAGTACCATCAATACTAGGAAAATTGCGCTGTTGTTGGTACTCTGTAATGGCAAAGTCGCAAAATGTTTCCAAGGCTTCTTGGGCAGCTTTTTCCCCTGGCGCTAATAACAGTTCATTGTCCCAGCGGTAGCCTAAATCTTGGGCAGTAGGCAAGGAAACCGCACCAGCTGACTCTGCAAGATCGAGTTCTTGGCTTGTCAGTCCTTCAACATTTTTTAAGGATTCGACGGGTTGAGCTTTGGTTTGCTTGACCCAGTTTTTCCAAAAAGGGGTGTAAACGGTGTAGGGTTTGCTAGACTGGGTAACAATTTCCCCTGGGAAGTGCAGGAGTTGGTCCCAACTATGGTATACTTTGATGCCCTGTTGTTGCAGAGCCTCTGTGACTTGTTGATCCCTGGTTCGGGAGTAGGGTTCCACATCCCAATTCCAGAACACAGCTTGGGCATGGAGAGCCACTGCTAGAGAAGGAATGGCTTGCCTTGGCTTGTCATGAAGGATTAATAGCTGGCTACCAACTTGCAGATAGCGCTGCTGCAACTGTTGCAAACAGCCGATTAAATAAGTGACCCTGGCTGGGGCGATGTCGTCTCGTTCTAAGATATTAGGGTCAAGGCAAAAAATACCTACCACCTTAGAACTTTGCTGTCTGGCAGTTGCTAAGCCTATATTGTCAGAAATCCTTAAATCGCGGCGATGCCAGAAGATTATCATTGGTTGTTGGTCTCTCTGTGTTCTGGTGTGCCTGGTGTGGTTCAAATATGCAGCACTCTCACCAGGCAAATCCAATCATTCCTATAATAGTCACAGCGATCGCTAATAGAGCTACCCAAATAAATTGATTATCTTTGAAGTTAATCTCGGAAGGATCGACTGGTTCCGTTTCTGATCGTACCTGAGGATTGCGGCTAGCGATCGCGAAACTACTACTACCACGACGCGCCTTCGGATCGCTGTCTGCTAATCCTGCTAAATCAGGAATTTGCGTCAGCCATTCTGACCGTCGCTGTAGCTGAGGTGCTTCTAGAATATAGAGTAGGTTTTTGCTTTGTTTGCGAGTTTCTAGCGCAGGATGCTTACCCAAGCGCCGACAAAGTGTGATCGCTTCCGGTGTTTGTCCATTGGCTTTATAAGCTGTGACTAACCAAATTTGTACCTCTCCCCCTAAGCGAGAATTAGGATTAACCAAAGCAGTTGCTGCTTCTAAGCGCTGCACCGAGAGGCGATACTCACCTCCTTCAAACGCGGCTTTCCCGGCTTGGTACTGAATACGGAATTTTTCCTGGTCTTCTGAACTCACTCTTGTTAATTGTTAATTGTTAATTGCTAATTGTACTCCGGATTTCGCTTAAACCCTCTTTATCCTTCTGGTGCATCTCCGCGTCTGGTGTGTCTGGTGTGTCTGGTGTGTCAGTCAAAACTTGCAAATTAGATGCGTAAAAACAAACTGATTACTGGAATTTTGGGAACCAAATTGATCACTAGTACGTCGGTTACAGCTATTCCTCTAAAATTTTCGAGGTAACACCATGCTCACAACATCTCCATCTCGACAACATTTTTGGCATCGGTTGCAGCTGACTAAAAATCTCACCCCCTTGACTATCGGAGTTGCTTTGCTAACTGCCTTAGGCATAGCAATGGAGACTAAACCAACCCTGGCTCAGTCACAACACTACAATAGTCCTAGTTACCGCAGAACGATTTCCATTCCTAGGCAGACTCGTTCTAGCAATAGCTATCCTTATCCAGGGTCACCCCATTACCATGATCATGGTCATCATCATTCAGGATCATCCCATCACCATGATCACCACAACCGAGTAGGGACTTTTAACAATCCTTATTCAAGTTCACCCTATTACTATGATCGTTACAACCGAGTAGGGACTTTCAACAATCCTTATTCAAGGTCACCTTATTACTATGATCGTTACAACCGAGTTAGGAGGAAGTTGCCCTATGTGCCAAGGTATAACCGCAGAGTCCCCAGTGGTCCACAAATTATCTATGATTCTCCTGGATTAACTATTCGGTTGGGACGATAGAGGAAGTAACAAGTAACGAGTAACAAGTAACAAGTTTTGAGTTAATCTCAACGAAAGTACAAGGTTTTTGAGTTAAAAGATACCATTTCCTGGTACTTGCTTTGGATGAAAAAAGCTTGAAACCATAGTGATCAAGCGGACATGATATTATAACCCACCCTGTAGAGACGTTGCATGCAACGTCTCTACAGGGTTCTGGCGGTTTCCTTAAACCTTTAAAATGCCATCACCTGAGTTTAGACAAAGGGAGATTAATAATTTGATCTTGATATTCGTTGTCAAAAGATGCCTCGGCAATCAAAATTAATTCATCTAGGGTTTGACCAATAGTGAGATTAGAATTGAGAATCAAAATCCCAGGTATATGACGACCTTGGGCAAGTTAACTCATCCCCCGGCTAAAGCACGGGGGATTGCACTTCGTGCCGCTACGCTAACGTGTTATTTGTTGTTAGTTGTTGGTTGTTTGTAAAAAAACAAAAAACAAAAAACAAACAACTAAGCGGCG
>JAAHGR010000518.1 GCA_010672425.1 Symploca sp. SIO2E6 | reverse complement strand
TCTGTAGAGACGTTGCATGCAACGTCTCTACAGGGTGAGATATAGCGGGTATATCGATACCGGATTTGGTATAATATCAAGTCCGGATAATTACTTATAATTCCCTTCTACCTTGCAACCTTCTTCTTTCCCTTCTGCCCTGGAGCCTTCTGCCCTGGAGCCTTGTTGCCACCAAAGTATAAGTATTCAACCGGACATGATATAACTGATAAAAAACTCATACCAAATTGGGATACTCCCTACCAAATCTGGTTCTTGGAGGACGCTATCGGTGATTATCGGGAACTGGGAGCCAATCATAACTTAGCTGATGCGCTAGAAATGCTATACATTGCATAGGGCGTATGCAATACGCCCCTACGGTCTGCTGGAGGCAGATGCTGTAGGAGTAATCAAAAGCAGACAGTTTCCCGGGTTGTGGCTGGCAGTGGCAGATTTGTTGTCGGGAGATATGGTAAAGGTACTAACAACAGTTCAGGAAGGATTAAACTCAGCAGAGCATCGGCAGTTTGTTCAACAGTTAGCAGAGAAGCGATTGCCTACAGCACCAGCAAAGCTGATCGCAAGGTACTTGAAAACACAAATTTTCGCTCTTGCCTCTTGAAAATCTCAAATGACATTGACTGAATAAGCTCGGATTGTAGAATCAACCGTTGTTAGAGTCAAACCATAGTGTAGAGCTTGGCAAATCAACATGCGATCAAACGGATCGCGATGCAACAATGGTAACTGAGCAAGTTGACTAACGCTACCTTCATCTAAACTCAAACTGCTTATGAGATGCCGATCACGTTGCTTGGGTAAATATATCTCAGGAGGCTCCGGAAGTGGTAGCTTGCCCAATTGGTACTTGATAATTGCCTCCCAAACTGAAACAACACTCAGATACACCTCATTTTGAGGATTGCAAATGGTATGGCGGATGTTGTCAGTCAATCGTGGATCACCACTAATGAGCCACAAAAAAATATGGGTATCAAGCAAAAGTTTCATTTGCCCTCAAATGCACTTAAAATTTCTTCAGGCAAAGGAGCATCAAAATCATCTGGTACAACAAACTCACCTGCACATAAACCAAAAGGACGAGGTTGCTTGGTAGGGGTAGAAATAGGTCTAATTTTTGCAATTGACTGTCCAGCTTGATCAGTCACGTAATCCTCTTCACTATCTTCATAGGGCATTTCTGTAGTTTTCGCAATCCCTCGCAGTCGTGACAAGTTTCCCTTTTTCGGCACGACACGAGTTTCCCTCTGTAGTGAATCTAGTAGAGTCTGCACTAATTGCCGGCGATCGCTAATTGGTAATTGCAATGCCTGCTTTTGCAATTCTTGTAACATCATCAGCATTCTCCTGCCTCAATCTAGATCACTTTAATTGTAAATTTTGGTGGGCAAAAATGGGTAAATTATCGATAAACGATACTAGGATGATTGCTGGTACGGCTAGCAATCATCAGAAAGTCTTTGTCATGTGTAAAAATTACCCGCTTCTCTTGACGAATAATTATATCCCTTATCCTCATTGTCTCCCTTGTCCCCCTTGTCCCCACCCCCTGCCCCTTTCATCGTTCACCAAGATATAATGAAGATTTGATAACTCCTGCTGCTAACTGCTAGACTATATGAATTCGCTGCCTAGATGTGTTTCACTTTTCAAGTTTGCTGCTAATGGGTTGCCCTTAACTGGAGTCCCAAGACAACGCCGCTGGCGTTCAGTGGTTGCGGCTTTCCTGGTAGCTTCGATGCTAGGGTTAGTCATCAAACCTACTGAGGCTTGGGCTCGCACGGAAGTACCGACAGATACAGCGGGTTCGATCCAACCCTATTTAGATAAGGTTATTGACAAGGTAACCGAGTTTCGTCTAGATAATGGTATTGAGTTTATTGTCCTAGAACGCGATCGCGCTCCAGTCGTTTCTTTTCTCACCTATGCTAATGTTGGCGGTGCTGATGAACCTGATGGCAAAACTGGGGTGGCTCACTTCCTAGAGCATTTAGCCTTCAAGGGTACTAACCTGATTGGCACAGAGGATTACGAAGCGGAAAAGCAACTATTTGTGCGCCTAGATGAGTTATTTGAGCAAATTCAAGAAGCCAAAGCTGCTGAGGATGAAGCAGAAGTAGCAAAACTACAGGAGGAGTTTGCCCTACTACAAGCTGAGGCTGGTAAATATGTTAGACAAAATGAAATGGGCCAAATTGTGGAAAGAGCCGGTGGTGTAGGTTTGAATGCAGCAACCTCAACTGATGCCACGTTTTATTTCTACAGCTTCCCTGCTAATAAGCTAGAATTGTGGATGTCCTTGGAATCAGAACGCTTCCTCACACCAGTGTTTCGGGAATTTTATAAGGAAAAACAGGTTATCTTAGAAGAGCGTCGTCTGCGTACCGATAACTCTCCTATTGGTCAGATGATTGAAGCTTTTTTGGATAGTGCTTTTGAGGTGCATCCCTACAAACGTCCGGTGATTGGCTATGACGAAGATATCCGCAACCTCACCCGCACTGATGTACGGGAGTTTTTTGAGACTTACTATGTTCCCAATAATCTGACAATTGCGGTAGTAGGAGATGTTGATCCTCTAGAAGTTAAACAACTAGCTCAACTCTACTTCGGACGCTACGAAACCAAGCCAGCACCACCAGAAGTAACTGCTGTTGAACCACCACAGCAAGTAACTCGGGAAGTTACTTTGGAGTTGCCTTCCCAACCCTGGTATTTAGAAGGATACCATCGACCAGCTATCAACCACCCAGATCATGTAGTTTATCAAATTATTGGTAGTCTGCTAAGTGATGGTCGCACATCTCGCCTCTATAAGTCTTTAGTAGAGGAAAAACAAATAGCGCTCTCCGCAGCAGGATTTAGTGGCTTCCCGGGAGAGAAGCATCCCAACTTGATGTTGTTCTATGCCTTAACCGCACCAGGACATACCTTAGAAGAAGTAGAAGTAGCCTTGCGCGAGGAAATTGAGCTACTGAAGCAGGAACCTGTATCTGAGCAGGAGTTGGAGCGAGTGAAAACCCAGGCTCGTGCTAGTTTATTGCGTTCCCTCGATTCTAATATGGGTATGGCTCGCAATTTGGTAGAGTACCAAGTTAAAACCGGTGATTGGCGCAATTTGTTCCAGGAACTAGATGCCATATCAGCGGTTACTCAAGAGGACATTATGCGGGTAGCTCAAGGGACTTTTACTTCCAATAATCGTACTATTGGACGCATTTTACCTAGTGACTAGTTTGTTGTTTGTTGTTTGTTGTTTGTTGTTCGTTGTTCGTTGTTTGTTGTTTGTTGTTTGTTGTTTGTCGTTCGTTGTTTGTTGTTTGTCGTTCGTTGTTTGTTGTTTGTTGTTCGTTGTTTGTTGTTTGTTGTTTGTTGTTTGTTGTTTGTTGTTTGTTGTTCGTTGTTTGTTGTTTGTTGTTTGTTGTTCGTTGTTTGTTGTTTGTGGTTCGTTGTTCGTTGTTTGTTGTTTGTTGTTTGTTGTTTGTTGTTTGTTGTTTGTTGTTTGTCCCAATAACCAATAACCAATAACCAATGACTAATGACTAATGACCAATGACCAATGACTAATGACCAATGACTAATGACCAATAACCAACAACCAATAACCAATAACCAATGACTAATGACTAATGACCAATGACCAATGACTAATGACCAATAACCAATAACCAATAACCAATAACCAATAACCAACAACCAATAACCAATAACCAACAACCAATAACCAACAACCAACAACCAATAACCAATAACCAACAACCAATAACCAATAACCAATAACCAACAACCAACAACCAATAACCAACAACCAATAACCAACAACCAACAACCAATAACCAACAACCAACAACCAATAACCAATAACCAATGACAATTAACAAGAAACAATCATTAATAGACCATCCTACCAAAACTCTACGCTGGGTAGGACTATTAGTAATGACCATGCTGCTAGTGGTTGTCTTACGCCTACCAGCATCTGCCAATAGCCCACGGCATTACACTGAGTTAGAGTTTCCTCCTTTACCAGAGATTCAGCTACCGGAGTACACCCGCTATGAGTTGGATAATGGTATGGTAGTGTATCTGATGGAAGACCACGAACTACCCCTGGTCAGTGGTACGGCGATGATTAAAACTGGCGATCGCTTGGAACCTTCGGAAAAAGTCGGTTTAGCAATGCTAGTGGGATCGGTGATGCGCACCGGCGGTACGACAGAGCATTCTGGGGATGAACTTAATCAACTCTTGGAACAACGAGCTGCTGTGGTGGAAACTGGTATCGGTACTGCTTCTGGCAGTGCTAGTTTCAGTGCTCTGAGCGAAGACTTGGAAAAGGTTTTTGACTTGTTTGCTGAGGTGATCCAAAAACCAGCATTTACCCAAGACAAACTGGATTTAGCGAAAAAGCAACAGGCAGGGCAAATTGCCCGTCGTAATGATGATCCTGGAGATATTGCCAGCCGAGAATTCTCTAAACTGATTTATGGTAAGACTAGCCCTTATGCTCGCACTATTGAGTATACAACCCTGGATAATATCTCCCGTTCAGATTTAGTGGCGTTTTACGAGGAATATTTTCATCCGGAAAATATGATTTTGGGCATTGTTGGAGATTTTGATTCTGCCGAAATGCGCCAGTTGATTGAGGATAAGTTTGGCAGTTGGCAACCAGCATCCCCACCTCAAACACCAAAAGTACCCACTGCTTCCCAAGACCAACGAGGGGGAGTATTTTTGGTAGATCAACCCCAACTAACCCAGAGTAATATCCTTTTAGGACATTTGGGTGGTCAGTTCAATAACCCAGATTATCCAACTTTGGGAGTATTAAATGAGGTACTTAATGGATTTGGTGGACGTTTGTTTAACGAAGTGCGATCGCGTCAGGGTCTTGCCTATTCCGTCTACGGTGTCTGGAGTCCCCGCCACGACTATCCCGGTATCTTTCTAGCTGGGGGACAAACTCGCTCTGATGCCACTGTACCCTTTATTGAAGCTATATTCTCAGAAATTGAGAAAATCCGCACAACGCCGATCACTGCCAAGGAACTTACCCAAGCCAAGGAAGGGGTAGTCAATTCCTTTGTCTTCAATTTCCAAAGTCCCAGTCAAACCCTATCCCGACTGATGCGCTATGAGTACTATGGCTACCCAGCCGATTTTATCTTCAAGTATCTCCAAGGGGTGGAGAAGACAACTATTAAAGATGTACAACGTGTTGCCCAAAAATATCTCAAGCCTGAGGAAATTGTTACTCTGGTAGTAGGTAATACCGAGGAAATACAGCCACCCCTAAGCGGATTTTCGACAGATGTGACTTCGATTGATGTTACTATTCCAGAACCCACTAAGGGTTAAGGTGTGTGGAACTGGCATCGGTGCCAGTAGTAGTGGTGGAACTGGCATCGGTGCCAGTAGTAGTGGTGGAACTGGCATCGGTGCCAGTAGTAGTGGTGGAACTGGCATCTTGCCAGTAGTAATTGTGGAACTGGCATCGGTGCCAGTAGTAGTTATGTGGAACTGGCATCTTGCCAGTAGTAGTTATGTGGAACTGGCATCTTGCCAGTAGTAGTGGTGGAACTGGCATCTTGCCAGTAGTAGTGGTGGAACTGGCATCTTGCCAGTAGTAGTGGTGGAACTGGCATCTTGCCAGTAGTAGTTATGTGGAACTGGCATCGGTGCCAGTAGTAGTGGTGGAACTGGCATCTTGA
>JAAHGR010000517.1 GCA_010672425.1 Symploca sp. SIO2E6 | reverse complement strand
TGAAGATCAAGTTGAAGTCGGCTGTAATACAACTATTGATCGCCCAGCAGTTGGGGAAACGAGGATTGGGTACAACACTAAAATAGATAATCTCGTACAAATTGGTCATGGCTGTCAGGTAGGGCAAAACTGTGCCATGGCATCCCAAGTTGGTATGGCAGGTGGAGTTACTATTGGTAATCAAGTTATTCTTGCTGGTCAGGTAGGAATTGCTAATCAGGCGAAAATTGGAGACGGCGCGATCGCTAGCGCCAAATGCGGTATTCATAATAATGTGGAAGCAAAAGCGATCGTCTCTGGCATCCCAGCACTGCCCCACAAACTATTTCTCAGGGTAACTGCTATTTACAATCGGCTACCGGAAATGCATAAAACTCTCAAGCAACTCCAGCGACAGTTGGGAGATAAAATTTGAGGTTTATGTATTCATCTCCGAAATTCCCTGTTCCCTTTTACTTTGACCCTTTACTAAGTTTTCTCCACATTTTAACCAAAATTGTCCAAGGTTTTTGTTTCTTTTTACTCAAAAACCTTGCACCGCAATATTCCCAAATCTTTAATGAGTTCTTTCTCCATATTCAGAGACTCCTGTGCCATCAAGCTCATTCCGAGCAATAGCGCTTCAACCGACGAATGTACTCTATAATCACTTCAGTTTTAGTTTTGCCTTTGGCTAAGCAGTAAGTCTCTAGAGTTCGCAAATCGGCTTCTGGCAAACGAATAGTTAGAACCTTATTGGATGGTGGCTTCGTTCTAGGCATTTTCGTTGTAATAACAAAGTACAATTACAATCTTGACATAATCATAACAAATTCTTTGTCTTTGTTAATAAAAGTTGAAGAAGGAGCGAAATCCTGTAGAGACGCGCCTGCCTTTATGATGCCTGTAGGTCTGTTGGCGCGTCTCTACCCTGACATCGACCAAGAGTGTTACAATTTGTTTGCTGTTGGCGATCGCTAATAATAGTTGCTAAATTAGGGCGTCCTGTGAGAGCCAGTCGTTTGTCAGCCCAGATTTCGTATAATTTATCGGCAATGGAACCAATTATGGGTAATTTGGTAACAGCATAGATCCATCCCATACCCAGAGCCTCGTATACTCGACGGAAGACTTCGATATTTTTGATTATAGTGCCATCGGGGAGTACAGCATGAATTCTGCCCATTGCTGTCTCAAAGTCTATCCCGCCATGAGTTTTGGGCGTATAGTTAGGGTCGGCAATGTCCACAAACGCGACTATTCCTCGACCTGCATCCCGTTTGCTCAAAAAATTGACTTCTCGCACACACAACGGACATTCACCGTCGTAGAGTAGTTTGATTTGCCAGGATGGTTGTTGGGATGTAGATGTTGTTGGGATTTTTAGGTTGGAGGTCATTTTTACCACAAAGGCACAAAGTACACAAAGGATTGACTAGGTATTGTTGTTAAGTAGTTTATACTTATTTTGCTTGGGGAGTGCAAATAAGTTTCCTTGCTATACTTTTGTGCTAAGATTTTATTTCTTTTTTGGGAACTTGCACTTGACCTCAATTTCTACATTTTTTTCCGCAGCCCCCTGAGTAATCATAGGAATACCTGCTGTGCCAGTAAACTTTATCCCAAATTTGATGTTTACTTCTTCAACCTCAGCTGTGACAAAATTTTTGAAGGCACCAAGAACAAAAAGAGCATAACCACGAATTACGTTGCGTGCTTTCTCCAAATCAACAAAGTCTTTTACACCTCCTTTTTCTCCAGGACGCCGATTGCCTGTACTACCTTCTGGTAGGCTGGTTGTCTCAGCTTCCACGTAGACTTCATAGGTATCATCTCCTTCCTGGATAAGCAAGCGTTGTATTTCTGACATGAGTAATGTTGTTTAAATTTAGATTTTTGAGTATGTCACGGAAGTAACTTGTATCTTGAGTATATTTTATATAGGAGTTCACCAGCTTGACCACTAGGTTCAATACAGTAGCATGACGCAATATGGATATGCCCTTGTTGTTGGTATTACCCAGTATGACAATAGTTTAGGTAGTTTAACCAAGCCTAATAAGGATGGGGAATCAGTCGCACAATTACTGGAGCGGCAGGGTGCTTATCAGGTTAAGCGGTTGCCGGAGGGGTGGGATAGCGAGAGAAGCTGCTACCATCTCTCAACAGAGCGATTGAATGGTACAGACTTAGGGCAAGCACTGCGAGAATTTTTGCTTACCCAGGCAGATAGGCAACATGCATTGATTTATTTCAGTGGACATGGCTTCACTATATCGGACAACTTAGGAGAAAAAAAAGGGTATTTGGCAACTTCTGACTGCACCAGTAGCACAATTGCAACTCGCGGAATTCCCTTAGATAGCCTCAATAAATTGATACTTGAATCGAATCTCAGTAGTTTGGTAATTCTGTTGGATTGTTGTCATGCTGGATCTATTTTAGAGAGTAATTTAGTGAGACAAAGCCTAACTGCATTTAATTCTTCTCAGAAAGATTATTACTTAATTGCAGCTTGTCGAAATTTTGAATCTGCTTGGGAAGGTGAGCAATACAGCGTGTTTACGGAAGCTTTACTCAAAGGACTTGGGGAAGATAATGCCGGAAGTGATGGACAAATTAGCTGTGATCGCCTTTTTGATTCCATAGCTACAGCACTAAAACACAGCGGACAAGAGCCTATTCGCATGGGTTGGGGACGTTCGCTGACTTTAGTTAAGTATCAGCGGAGAAGGACAAAATTAGTTATTGATGAAACTTGCCCTTATCAAGGTTTAGAGCCTTTTGGGCAACAACAAGAGCGCTTCTTTTTTGGAAGAGATCAGGTGACTCATCTGCTGATGAAAAAGCTGGATCAAGCTAATTTTATCCCAATAATTGGTGCGTCGGGAAGTGGCAAGTCCAGCGTAGTTAGGGCGGGTTTAATTCCGGAATTAGAGAAAAACGGTTGGCAAATATTGCCACCAATTCTACCCGGTTTTGAGCCATTAGCAGAGCTGAAACGAATTTTTACACAGTTTTTTGAAAGAGGGGAGTTGCGAGAGATTTCTTCCCTCATCGACAAAGATGGTTTACCTAAACTAATCGAATATCTCCCAGGTTCAAAGCCTTTACTGTTGGTAGTAGATCAATTTGAAGAGATATTTACTGTTGTCCCAGAAGAGCAGGAAGAAAAAAGACATCGATTTATTCAATTGCTTGCCCAGGTTGTAAAAATTTCCAACTCACAGTTGGCGATTGTCATCACATTGCGAGCGGATTTTCTCGAATCTTGCTTGCACTACCCATCCTTGACACAAATCATACAAAGTCAGGCAGTTTATCTGCCGCCATTAGAGGGGGCAGATTTAGAGCAAGCGATTACAGAACCAGCAAAGCTTCAAGGCTATCAGCTAGAACCTGGTTTAGTAGGAGAAATTCTCAAAGATGTGGGTAAAGAGAAAAACAGCTTGCCTTTGTTGCAGTTTGCTCTTAAGGAACTTTGGGAAAGAGATCAAAAGAAGCACAAACTGACATTAGAGGAGTATCGTGCAATGGATGGTGTGCTTGGTGCGCTGAATCACCAAGCCGAAGATATTTATCACAGGTTTTCTGAGCCAGAGCAACAATGGGTGAAAAGGATATTTTTAAAATTAATTAGAACAGGTGAGGGTTTCAAAGATACCAGGCAACGACAGCCAAAAATGAAACTCTTAGCTATAGTGGGAGATAATCTACAAGATAGACTAGCCTTAAACGATATTTTAGACACCCTGACTAGCAAGGAGGTACGCTTGTTGGTTGCTGGGCAAGAAGAAAATCAGACAAAAGCTTGGGTAGATTTAGCTCATGAAGCTTTGATGGAAAGTTGGCAGCGCTTCACCCAGTGGCGTCGGGAAGGGCGGGAAATGAGGCAATTGATTGAGAGGGTAGAAGATACTTTGCGGGAGTGGCAAACAAAACCGCAGGATGAAAATTTGCTGATGGGTGGATTGCTCGCACAAGTTCGGGAGAAATGGCAAGAACTAGAACCGGAGCTAGATACCGCAGCTAAAGAGTTTTACCAGCGCAGTGATACCCGTGAAACAGAGCGAATTGCGGCTTTTCGAGCCTTAGCTGAAGCCCCACTAAGGAAGCAAGCCAATCAGGTTCTCAAATTGCTTTCTACGCAACCTACAGAAGATTTAGTTTTAGCTATTTATTTAACAGGTATAAGTCTAGAAGAATTTTCTGGCAAGTTTCCTAACTTTATACTTGCTACTCTACGTAAAGCTTTGGAGGTAGCGCGAGAGCAAAGAATTTTTATATCCAATGATCCAGCGGTTTATTCTGTCGCTCTTAGCCCAGACGGTACACAGGTTGTTAGTGGTAGCGAGAATGGAACTGTACGGTTATGGAATCTACGAGGGAATTCAAGTAGCAAAATATTACAGGGGCATGAGGGTGCTGTAATGTCTGTTGCCTTTAGTCCAGATGGTCAGCAGATAGTTAGTGCTAGTGGAGACCAAACTTTACGATTATGGAATCGACGGGGTAACCCCATTGGCGAACCATTACAAGGGCATGAGGATGTTGTTTTGTCTGTTGTTTTTAGCCCAGATAGCCAATATATTGTTAGTACTGGTGCGGACGGAGCTGTGCAAATATGGAATAAGCAAGGTAAACCAATTGGTCATTCTCTACCAGTAAATCAAAGCTTGATATATTCTCTCAGCTTTCATCGAGATGGTCAGCACCTTATTGGTGGTAGTGGAGATGGAACTATACAATTATGGAATTTGCAAGATAATTCGGTTGTCAAATCTTTCCAAGCTCATGAAGATGCTGTTTTGTCCGTTGCCTTTAGTCCTCACAGAGAACAGATAGTTAGTGGTAGTTGGGACAAAACTATACGATTGTGGGATTTAGACGGCAAACTAATGGGAAAACCGTTTCGGGGGCATGAAGGTGCTGTCACATCTGTTGGTTTTAGTCCTAATGGAGAATATATAGTCAGTGGTAGTTGGGATAAAACTTTACTGCTGTGGCACTTGAAAGGCAATCCCATATATGAACCTTGCCAAGGACATCAAGCCTCAGTTAGTTCTGTTAATTTTAGTCCGGATGGTCAGTATATTGTTAGTGGCAGTCAGGATGGAACTGTGCGAGTTTGGGATTTACGAGGCAGTTTAATAGTTGACACATCTAATGCAATTCAAGACGAAGACTGGGAATATTGGCTCAAATTAGCCTGTCTTCGCTTGCGTACCCATCCTATTTTTACAAATCCTTCTAGCGAAGTTGCAAAAGCTGCCTGTGCAACCTGTCATAAATATCTTGGCACAAAAATAGATTTACCTTGTCTTAATTGTGGTTATGTGGTATCCAAAACTGCAAATTACTGTATACGATGTGGATATAACCTCAAGCTCATTTCTTTGAGCAAATAAGCAGTAAATAAAGTTGTATTTTAACAAAAATTCACTTTTTATAAAAAATAAGGAACAAAAAATGTCGGAATATTCAAACCATAATCGTATTTTAGCAAGACGATACAGGGTGTTAAAAAATTTGGTTAAAGGAGGTTTTGGAGAAATTTATATAGCAGAAGATTTGTTTCGTCCCGGAAACCCCAAGTGTGTAGTTAAGCGACTCAGAGATATTCATCAAAACCCTGGTACTAGAATAATTATCCAAGATTTATTTAATGCCGAAGCAGAACTACTAGAAAAACTGGGTAAACATCCTCGAATACCTACTCTGCTAGCTCACTTTGAAGAAAATAAAGAATTTTGCGAGGGATTAGTAGTAGC
>JAAHGR010000516.1 GCA_010672425.1 Symploca sp. SIO2E6 | reverse complement strand
TCATAGAAGCGAGCAAGATGCTCGCACTACTGTGGTGGTAGCATCTCTTGAAAGAATAGCGATCGCTTATCTATTCCCAATTTTCACTACTTCCGTGGAACAGGCTTACAGCCTGTTTTGCACAACAGTTGTCTATTTATTCTGACAAAGCATAATACTCCCTTCGTGTAGAAATCTCAACTACACAATCTACATCCAATGTTGGACGCAATTCATCCCATAAAATTTCATCCACATACAGGGCGATAGTTGCCCCACCTATAAACACAAAACGTTCCGATACCAAAGCCAAAATTGCTGCAACTCTCTCCAAATTCTCAATGAGACGATTACTCATAAAGCCTCTTTTTTAACTCCACTGCTGTCAATTCTCTGTCTCGTACTTTCCCCACTCGCAACCCATCTACCAAACAGAGCAACTCATAAAATAGAGAATCGTTCCCAACTACCTTAGGAACAGACTGATATAAAGGCTTAATTTCCTGACCCTTGACCTTTCCTGAGCCAGCAGGCCACACATAAGCATTGTTATCGCTCACCATTAATAACCCTTTTAAAGGTTCCGCAGAATGAGCCGTTGGTATCCATCTAACTAAAGTCCCAACTTGTGCTGGAAATACATACTTCAAACCATACACCAAAAATTCCTCCAACGCTCCCTTCAAAACCTTTCTTCGTTGGACATGGTACAAATGGCACTTCTCACAACGTTGCAAAGCGCCATATACCACCGAAGAACTCATCTTTAAACTTTTCGCCAATTGATCATAAGTCCACACCGAACCTAAACTGTGAACTTTTAGTAAAACTACAATATCTTGAGGCTTGAGCATTTCTTTGATCAAATATTTATTTAACTCTATTCTATTCTCAATTCGTGAATTGAGAATAAATTGGTCAACCCACCTCTATATCAAAGCGATCGCCTGATGAATTACACTGAAGCTAGCAAGTGATGAATGACATGGAAGCGAGCAAAATGCTATAAGCGAGCAAGATGCTATACAGCGCTTTGCGATGTTATGATACCAAATCCGGTTTACATAGGCTGATTACCCATATCAACCAAATCCGCTTATATCAAAGGCTTGGGCAAATTGTGATCTTGTACTTTTAAAAGCGGATTTGGTATGAGGTACAGTAAGAAAAATCCCCCTAAATCCCCCTTAGAAAGGGGGACTTTTACTGCCCCCCTTTCTAAGGGGGGTTGGGGGGATAAAGGTGTACCACATAACAGCGAAAACTGCTGTAAGCGAGCAAGATGCTATAAGCGAGCAAGATGCTCGCACTACAGTGGTGGTAGCATCTCTTGAAAGAATAGCGATCACTTGTTTATTCCCAATTATTCACTACTGCCGTGGAACAGGCTGACCGCCTCTTTTACACTGAAGTGAGCAAGATGAAGATGCCAGAAGCGAGCAAGATGCTCGCACTACAGTGGTGGTAACATCTCTTGAGAGAATAGCGATCGCTTATCTATTCCCAATTTTTCACTAATCCCGTGGAACAGGCTGACCGCCTGTTTTGCATACCAGTTGTCTATTTATGCCCACCCTACAATGCTACTTTCTTTTACAATACGGGATACTCCCCTAACAACCTAACACCTAACACCTAACACCTAATTCCTAATTTATGGTAATATCAATCGCCGCTGAACCTGCACCACTAAAAATTACTGCTGATCATGTAGTTCGGGTAGGCAAAACTCGTGTAACACTGGACACAGTAGTTGCTGTCTTCAAACAAGGAGCAACCGCAGAAGAAATTGTTTATCGCTATCCGTCCCTGAAACTTGCTGATGTTTACGCTACTATTGCCTTCTATCTCAATCATCAGCAAGAAGTTGAAACCTATCTACAGCAACGGCAGCAACAAGCCCAAGAAGTTCGTACCATGAATCAGGCAAAGTTTGATCCGCAAGGCTTGCGTGATAGATTACTGGCTCGCCAAGCTGAACGAGAAGTATGTTAAAATTACTTGCTGACGAAAACTTTGATAATACCATTGTTAGGGGACTGGTGCGTCGAAGACCAAGTATTGATATTGTTCGAGTTCAGGATGTCGGTTTATCAGGTGAAGATGATCCCATTATCTTGGCATGGGCAGCAGAGGAAGGCAGGATACTACTTACTCACGATGTTGCTACAATTACAGGCTTCGCCTATGAACGAGTGAAACAAGGTTTATCAATGCCCGGTGTATTGGAAGTTAGTACCCATAGCCAAATTGGGCGAGTGATAGAAGATATTCTTCTTATTGAAGATTGTAGCTTAGAAGGTGAATTGGAAGGGCAGATTCAATATCTCCCACTCTAGTATATATCCCGTGGAACAGGCTGACCGCCTGTTTGATGACACTATCTTATAACTGAATAATCTTAGCATCTCAATAATCGCGATATCGCACTAGAACCTAATTTATCAACTTCTGGTAGGTTAACGCAGTTGGTAAGATAATGTGACAAGTAGCGATCGCTTGTTGATTCCGAGGAAAGATAAATTCTCTTTGTGCTTTTTGTGTCTTTGTGGTTATTTCCTCTGATATCCACCGAATACCTACCACCTAACTAACGTATGCTCGATTGGAGTGGCTATTTAGAATCAATCTGCACCGATTATGCCCAATTGTGGGAAGTTTACACCTTGACAGAGGTGGTGGGCAAGCAGCAACAGAAGCCAGAAAAGATATCGCCGCTGTTCGATTTTGAGTTAATGGTGCAGACGGTTGAGTGGGAGGAGGAGGAAAGAGACTCTGAGGAGAGACAAGAAAAAGAGCGTATTGAGCGGTTGGGGGTGTTGGAAGGGTTGAGGAAGTATGCTGCGGAACATGTATTATTAGTAGGAAGACCCGGTTCCGGTAAATCTACGGCATTACAACGGTTGTTATTGGAAGACGCGGAGATACGGAGACGCGGAGACACGGAGACGCGGAGACGCGGAGGGGAGGAAGAGGTTGGGAAAATCCCTGTGCTGGTGAGACTTCGCTACTACCGCACTTCGATCCTGGATTTAATCAAAGATTTCCTGCAACAGCATCAACCTAACTTAGAAGTAGATGGCTCGATACTGGAAAATTGGCTGAGACAGGGACAATTGCTGCTGTTGGTAGATGGGGTGAATGAGTTGCCTTCTCAACCGGCGCGGCAGGATTTGCATTCCTTTCGGGAAAAATACCAGAAAACGACACCTATGGTATTTACTACAAGGGATTTGGGGGTTGGGGGTGATTTGGGTATTACCAAAAAACTGGAAATGCAACCCCTGAATGAAAGGCAAATGCAGCAATTTGTCCGCCAATATCTGCCGCAGCAGGGAGAGCAGATGTTGAGGCAGTTGGGTAGTCGGTTGCGGGAATTTGGACAAACACCCCTGCTATTGTCGATGTTATGTTCAGTGTTTGCTCGCAATTCTCACCAAGTACCTTCTAATCTTGGTTCAGTATTTCGCAATTTCTGCAAGATTTATGACTATCGGTTTAAGCAAGATGTCCCCACTTACCAAGAATCCCAAGATTGGTGGCAGGAATTATTGCAACATTTAGCTTGGGTAATGACTCAGGGTCAATCAAAAACCGAGTTTCACATCGCTATTCCCAAGCAAGATGCTCAGGCAAAGCTGAGGGAGTTTTTGCGAGGTAAGCGAGATTATCCAGATAATTGTGCTCGTCAGTGGTTGAAAGATTTGCTCAAGCATCATCTAATTCAACTTAGAGCAGGTAATCAGATTGAGTTTCGGCATCAACTGCTTCAGGAATACTACACCGCAGAGCAACTGTTGCAGCGATTGGCAAGTATCAGCGATGAGGAGTTGAAGCAGGAGTATCTGAATTATCTGAAATGGACAGAACCTCTAGTACTAATGTTGGAGTTAGTGGAAAATGAAGCTCAGGCAGTGCGAGTGGTGAAGTTAGCTTTAGAAGTGGATTTGAGGTTAGGAGCAAGGTTGGCAGGGGCGGTAAAACATAAGTTTCAGGAGCAAACGGTAGGTTTAGTAGTTGGGTTGGAAATTCCTCAATTGCTCAAGATTCGGCTTTTGGGTATAACAAGTTCTGAGAGTGCTCTTCCGTTTCTGATTCAAGCCTTGAAGGATAAAGAGGATTATGTACGTAGGAGTGTAGTTGAAGCCCTGGGTCAAATTGGAACAGAAGCAGCAATTCCTACTCTGATTCAAGCTCTGCAAGATGAAAACTCCAGTGTACGTATTAATGCAGCTGAAGCCTTAGGAAAAATTGGAACAGAAGCCGTAATTCCTGCTCTTGTTCAATCTCTCCAAGATGAAAGTTATTGGGTACGTATAAATGCAATTGAAGCACTAGGTGCAGTTGGCACAGAAGTAGCAACTCCTGCTCTGATTCAATCTCTCCAAGATAAAAACTCTGGTGTACGTAGAAAGGCAGCTGAAGCCTTGGAAAAAATTGGAACAGAAGCAGCAATTATTGCTCTGATTCAATCTCTCCAAGATGAAAACTATTTTGTACGAATTAATGCGGCTGAAGCCTTGGAAAAAATTGGAACAGAAGCAGCAATTATTGCTATAATTACAGATTTACAAAATGAAAGCTATAGTGTACGAATTAATGCGGTTCAAGCATTGACTAAAATTGTTACAGAACGAGCAATTACTGCCTTGATTACAGCCCTCCATAATGAAAATTTTAGTGTACGAAGAATTATAGCTGAAGCCCTAGGAAAAATTGGAAAAGAAGCAGCGATTTCTGCTCTAATTACAGCTCTGCAAGACGAAAACTATGGTGTACGCATAAAGGCGGCTGAAGCCCTAGGAAAAATTGGAAAAGAAGCAGCAATTTCTGCTCTGATTACAGCCTTGCAAGATGAAAACCATGGTGTACGTAATATTGCAGCAGAAGCCCTAGGGAAAATTGGAAAAGAAGCAGCGATTTCTGCTCTGATTACAGCCCTGCAAGATGAAAACCATGGTGTACGTAATATTGCAGCAGAAGCCCTAGGAAAAATTAGAAAAGAAGCAGCAATTCCTGCTCTGATTACAGCCCTGCACGATGAAAACTATAGTGTACGAATAAGTGCCATTGAAGCCCTGGAAAAAATTGGAACAGAAGTAGCAATTACTGCTCTAATTCCAGCCCTGCAAGATAAAGACAATATTGTACGTGTACATGCAGCTCAATCCCTAGGGAAAATTGGAAAAGAAGTAGCAATTACTGCTCTGATTACAGCTCTGCAAGATGAAGACAATATTGTACGTGTACATGCAGCTCAAGCTTTAGGCAAAATTGGAAAAGAAGCAGCAATTCCAGCTTTGATTTTAGCTCTACAAAACGAAAATCATGGTGTACGAATAAGTGCAGCTGAAGCCCTGGGAAAAATTAGAAAAAAAGCAGCAATTATTGCTCTGATTACAGCTCTGCAAGATGAAGAATATGATGTACGTAGTATTGTAGCTGAAGTTCTAGGAAAGATTGGCACGGAAACAGCAATAACTGCCTTGATTGCAGCTCTGCAAAATAAATACTATGATGTACGTAAGAATGCAGCAGAAGCTCTGGGTAAAATTGGAACAGAAGCGGCAATTCCTGCTCTGATTCAATCTCTGCAAGATAAAGAGTATGATGTACGTAGAAATGCAGCAAAAGCTCTGGGTAAAATTGGAACAGAAGCGGCAATTCCTGCTCTGATTCAATCTCTGCAAGATAAAAGGTATGATATACGTAGCAATGCAGCAGAAGTCCTGGGTAAAATTGGAACAGAAGCGGCAATTCCTGCTCTGATTCAATCTCTGCAAGATAAAGAGTATGAA
>JAAHGR010000515.1 GCA_010672425.1 Symploca sp. SIO2E6 | reverse complement strand
CCAAAATGCCTTTGGCCTCTCGCCTCTTCTTGTCCCACCTTTTGGTAATGATGGTAGGGGTGGGGTCTTTGGTGGTCATTGGTAAACTCTCCTCCCGTCCCTTGTTTGTCTTGCACTTGCAAAAACTTGAAGGTCGTGGTATAATTTTGCGCTATACCCGTACAGATTTATTAGATGGGTTTCAAATTGCCTGGAATCGTAGTACTTTCTGGTCAGTGATTGTTGGTGCTACGGCTGCGGGAGGACTTAGTTACTGGGTTTCTGGGCGGATTGTTGAGCCTCTGACTCAGATGAGGCAGGTGACCCAGAAGTTTGCGGCAGGACAGTTGGATGAGCGCTTACCCCCTAGTGAAATTCCAGAAATCAATCAACTAGCTAACAGTTTCAACCGGATGGCGGTTAGTTTAGAGGATGTTGAGCATCGACGGCGAGAATTGGTGAGTGACCTCACCCATGAATTGCGGACTCCTCTAACTGTGCTGCGGGGTTATTTGGAAGAATTAGCCACTGAGCGACTGGAGGCAACGCCAGCAGTATATCAACAGTTGGCTAAGGAAACTAGGCGTTTGTCAAGGTTGATTAATGATTTGCAAGAACTTTCTAAGGCAGAGGCAGGGTACTTGCCGATTAAGATTGAGGCAGTGAATTTGCGTCCTTTGTTGGAGTCTCTAGTACAAAGGTTTGCTGACCAGTTACTCGAAGATGGGCCGGTATTGCGGTTAGAATGTCCTAGCCAACTACCGAATGTACTGGCTGATATCGATCGCGTAGAACAGGTATTGGTTAATCTTTTAGGTAATGCGGTAACCTATACTCAAGCTGGTTCCATTACTGTCCGGGTTGAGAGGGAATCTGTAGGTGTTCTGATGCCCAGATTGTGGATTGCTGTGATTGATACTGGAGTAGGGATTGCTCCTCAAGATTTGCCCCATGTGTTTGAGAGATTTTGGCGGGCAGAAAAGTCACGCAATCAGCACAATGGTGGTACTGGGATTGGTTTGGCTATTTCTCAACGGTTGGTGGAATTGCAAGGGGGTAAGATTGAGGTGGCAAGCCAAATTGGTGTCGGTTCTACATTTCGATTTTATTTGCCTCTGGCCTGATTTTAAGAAAAGTCGGACTAAAGGCAAGTAAGTTTAATTCATGAAACTGAGTTTTTCCTGAGAAAAGCCTCAGGTAATCATGAAATTATTGCAAAAAAAATTCAGGCTAATAACCAGATTAATTCACCTTTGGGGTGGACAATGAGATTAGTCAAAAAATTGCCAATCACACCAAATCCCTAAATATTAAACCCATGAGGTCAAGCTATGACAAAAAAATGGATCAAGCATCAATTTCCTACCAGAAATCTGCTCAAGCTTTCCCGGCTAGCTGGATTGGCACTACTGGCAGTCAGTGTCACCCTTGTCTTTGCTAATGCTCCTGCCTTAGCGCAAGAATCTGCTAATGCTCAGGGATTCAATCCCCAGCAACGGCTGTTAGATGCCCTACAGTGGATTGATAACCTTGGCCCTACTGGACCAATCATGTTTATGGTTATCTATCTTGTTGCTACTGTAGCTTTCTTACCGGGTTCAATCCTGACTCTGGGTTCTGGCGTACTCTTTGGCGTATTGTGGGGTTCCTTTTACGTTTTCATTGGTGCTACCCTAGGAGCCACTGCCGCTTTCTTAGTGGGACGTTATTTGGCTAGAGGTTGGGTTTCTAAGAAGATTGAAGGTAACAAAAAATTCGCAGCTATTGATCAAGCTGTTGGTAGAGAAGGATTAAAAATTGTCCTTCTCACCCGACTATCTCCTGTATTTCCTTTCAATATCCTCAACTACGCCTATGGTTTGACAGGAGTTTCCCTCAAGGACTATGTAATCGGTTCCTTAGGTATGATCCCAGGAACGATCATGTATGTTTACATTGGTTCTTTGGCTGGTAATCTGGCCACGATTGGTTCTGGAGCACAACCTACTAATGCTGCTGTGGAGTGGGCGATTCGGATCATCGGTTTTATCGCAACAGTAGCTGTGACAGTTTATGTAACTAAGGTGGCTAAAAAGGCTTTAGATGAGGCAGTTTCCTAGTTTGTTGTTGGTTATTGGTTGTTGGTTGTTTGTTAATGATGAATAACTAATAAAAAATTTTGTACAATTTGTGATTTCACAGGAGTTATCTTATGTCTAATTTTCCCTTCGAGAGAGTGAGTGTTCCACCAATGGATGAATATAACCAGACTTTGGTTAACTATGTTCATCCACCAGATTGGGTCAATCCAAAACCGGTTGATTGTTACGATTTGGTAGTGATTGGTGCTGGTACTGCGGGGTTAGTGGTGGCTGCAGGAGCAGCAGGTATGGATATCGGTTTGAAGGTTGCTTTGGTTGAAAGGCATTTGATGGGTGGGGACTGTTTGAATGTCGGTTGTGTACCTTCCAAATGTCTAATTCGGTCTTCTCGCGTAGTGGCTCAAATGCGAGAAGCAAGAGCCTTTGGTATTGTTCCCCCAGAAAATATCGAAGTGGATTTTCCAGCGGTGATGCAGCGGATGCGTAAGCTCAGAGCCGGGATTAGCCATCACGATTCGGCTCAGCGTTTTAGAGATACCTATGGTATTAATATTTTTTTAGGTAGCGCTAGTTTTTCTAGTGATAATACTGTGGAAGTGAGGGGTCAGACTCTTCGGTTTAAAAAAGCAGTAATTGCTACAGGGGCTAGAGCTGTTAAACCTCGAATTGATGGCATAGCGGAGGCGGGTTTTCTCACCAATGAGACGGTTTTTTCCCTCACAGAAAGACCCCGGCGTCTCGCTGTCATTGGTGGTGGTCCAATTGGTTGCGAATTGGCTCAGTCTTTTCACCGTTTAGGCTCTGAGGTGGTACTCTTTCATCGTGGCTCTCATATTTTAAATAAGGAAGATGCAGACGCCGCAGAAATTGTGCAAAAAGTCTTCATTAAAGAAGGTATTCGCTTGGTATTGGGTTGTAAGATGCAGCGGGTGGAGAAGACTGAAGCAGGCAAAACCCTCTACTTTACTAGTTTCAATGGACAGGAAGAATCAGTGACGGTAGATGAGATTTTGATTGGTGCAGGCAGAGCTCCGAATGTGGAAGGTCTGAATTTAGAAACAGTTGGGGTAGAATATGATCAGCGTAAGGGGGTGAAGGTAGATGATCATCTCCAGACAACAAACCCCAAAATTTATGCTGCCGGTGACATCTGTATGGATTGGAAGTTTACCCATGCAGCTGATGCCGCTGCCAGGATTGTAATTAAGAATACTCTTTTTTCCCCTTTTGGCTTAGGACGTTATAAACTGAGCGATTTGGTCATGCCTTGGGCTACCTATACTGACCCCGAAATTGCCCATGTGGGGATGTCTGAAGACCAAGCTCAGCAGCAGGGATATGATGTGAGTACGATTAAGATACCTTTTAGTAGTGTAGACCGAGCGATCGCGGATGGGGAAGAGGAAGGCTTTGTCAAAATCCACCATCAGAAGGGTAAGGATAAGATTTTGGGAGCGACAATTGTGGCTAGCCATGCTGGTGACATGATTAGTGAGGTGACTACGGCAATTGTTAATAAAGTGGGACTAAGTGGTCTTTCTAGTGTGATTCATCCTTATCCAACCCAGGCAGAAGGAATTAAAAAGGCAGCAGATGCTTATCGTCGCACATTGCTGACTCCGACTAGTAAGCGGTTTTTGGGATTCATCAGCAAGTTTTCCTGAGTATCACCAACTGCGTTAATCCACCAGGGGTTCAAACCCCTGGCTAATAGCTTAAGTCCGTTAAAACGGACTGTTAGAGATATATATAATCGCCAAAAACTCGTAGTAATACCAAATCTGCTTTCCAAGCACCCGGTTTCGCTTAAACCCTCTTTTCCTTCTGCCCTCTGTCTTCTGCCCTTTGCCTTATCCTCTTCAATCATTTTTTTGCCAAACAAGTCCAAGGAAATTGAATATGGGTGGTTCAAAAACCTTGCACTCTTTGCGGGGAAATCCCTGGGTAACCTAGGGATTCGAGTGCCCAAAACGCGGGATAAATGCTTCATTTCTTGTTACTTGTTACTTGTTACTTGTTACTTGTTACTTATTCAGCAGACCCTAAGTAGGTTGGGTGAAGCAGTGCGGAACCCAACACCAAATGTACCGCGTAGCAGAGCAAATTGCTGTATTTCTGCCGTGCTGCACTACAATATTAGTAGTCAAACCATTACACCGATCATGCCTGCTCCCCATATCCGCTTTGATTGGGCTATCAAAAAGCTACTGCGCAATAAAGCAAATTATGTAGTCTTGGAAGGCTTTTTAAGTGAGTTACTCTATCAAGATATCACCATCAAGACCCTTCTCGAAAGTGAGGGCAATCAACAAACTCAAGAAGATAAAAGCAACCGGGTCGATATTATTGCCCAAACCGCCAACTCGGAGTTGATCCTCATCGAAGTACAAAATAACGCCCAACTCGATTATTTTCATCGTATGCTCTACGGTGTATCTAATTTAATCACCGAATATCTCGACAAAGGACAAGAGTACGGGGAAATTAGGAAAGTCTACTCGGTGAATATCGTCTACTTTAACCTCGGTAAGGGAAACGACTATATTTATCGTCTCAACTCAGAGTTCATTGGGATGAATACGGGAGATACCCTAGAATTGACCAAAGCTCAAGAAAAGAAGTTTAACATAGAAAAAGTAGCAGATATCTTCCCAGAATACTACCTGCTGAAAGTGAGGAATTTTCAAGGAACAGCCCAAACAACCTTACAGGAATGGATCTATTTTCTGAGAAACAGCGAGATTAAGGAGGAATTTGGAGCCAAAGGAATGGTAGAAGCCAAGGAAGCCTTGCGAGTAAATAATCTATCAGACAAAGAAAGAAAGGCATACGAGAGTTATATGGATAACAAGAGTTACGAAGCAAGTATCTTGAGTACCCAAGAGTTTGAGGTGCAATGGCAAATCGAACAGATTGAGGAGGCTCAAATGAGAGGTGTCCAACAAGGTATCCAACAAGGTAGGGAAGAAGGTAGGGAAGAAGGTAGGGAAGAAGGTATCCAACAAGGTAGGGAAGAAGGTATCCAACAAGGTAGGGAAGAAGGTATCCAACAAAACACAATAGCAATCGCTCGGTCTTGTAAACAACAAGGTTTAGATACAGAAACGATTATGGCAATTACCCAACTGTCTCGGGAAGATATCGAAGCTTTGTGAGCTGTTTAGGTAGATGCGATCGCTAGTATTTTTGTGATATTATTTTATCATGGGAAAATATGCGCACATATATACTGAAATTTTGATTGTTCACAAACGATCATTCTCAGTACTTTTTGTACCACACAATACAAAAATTCCAATTCTCGCTTGTGAGCAAAAGTTTTGTATCTACTCCCCATATCCAACCATGTAGGGACGGGTTCGCTCAATATCTTTCTCTTCAACGATAACTTAACCTTTCCCCGCCCCGGCGTCTGGTCATAAGGAAATTATGAATGATGAACGATGAATTATGAATAACCCCATGTAATGGAGCTACGGGATGGAAATAAGGATGCCCATGCTTTTTTCATTTCCACGGATAAATCCGGGGGCTTCAGACCAGATAACTCCGAATGCGGTTGGGACTTTCGCGAAAGTAATAATCTTTAGGGCGCAAGCATTGAGGGCGCAAGCATTGAGGGCGCAAGCATTGAGGGCGCAAGCATTGAGGGCGCAAGCATTGAGGGCGCAAGCATTGAGGGCGCAAGCATTGTCCGAAAAAGCGTAGTGTGGGGAAAGAGTGTAGATTTCG
>JAAHGR010000514.1 GCA_010672425.1 Symploca sp. SIO2E6 | reverse complement strand
TGAAGTTCCTAACCGAGGCTTTCCTGAAGATACCTTTGTTGTTGGTTTACATTACGAACAAAAGGTTAGTGATGCAAATACATTTCAACCACTTCATATAGAAAATGGCATGTTTTTGCTGTTGGATAAGGAGGCAGGAACAGTTGCCCGCTTGTCATCAATTCCTCACGGAAACTCAATCTTAGCTATAGGAGGATCTGTTGAGATAAATGGACATTTTGACATTGAGCCTGTTGATGGCTTTCCTATCCTCGCTCATCCTGAAGAAGCTTCGAGATACTTTGAACCTTATCGGACAGTTCAGGGTATTGAGCCGTTTGATCCAGCAAATCCTAACCAAATACTTCAAGATAAGATCGACCGTCAGGATCTTGGTAAAACTGTGGTTTTGTTTGATTTATCTACGGAAAATCAAGGAGGGATCTCCAATATCCCATTCATTGAGAAAAATGCCGATGCTACATCCTTTACTTCTACCTTCTGGATTGAGGAGGTTCAGGGTCATGGGAAAGGGAATGATTTCTTGCAACTGCAATATTCCCAAACAACAGATCTGGATTTCATCAAAGACTCTACTGCAGGTTCTTTACCTACTCCATTGATTGTGTGGCCTCATATTGATGTTGCTACCCTGGTTAAACAGTAGTCAAGCAATTGAAGATTGAAGATTACGGATCATCTCAATTACACAATAGGGATGATCCTCTCCTGACAAGAAAATTGATTTTCTAAGATGAGTACCAAAAGAATGTCGCAACAACACCGTTTGAATCGTCTCAAGTTGCTCCGTCAGCAATCGACCCAATTAAGGGAAAAGGTTTTATTAAACTTTGTCACCTTTTTTCTGGCTTTTACCCTAGTTTTTTGTGGAGCAAAACCCGTATTAGCCAATAATTCTGCCCCTCCTTGTGTTGGTCCCAATCCACAAGAATTAGGCTGTTGGCAAAAATATCCCTTACTCCGTGACAGCGAGGGTAAGATCTTACCCATACAGTCAGTGCATACTTCCCTGTTACCCGATGGGAAAATCCTTATGGTTAATGGGAGTAGTAACCGTAATACCATTGACAGGCAAGTGGACGCATCTGGTAGAGACGTCAAAGTTACTTTTATTGATGGGGTAGATACTGCTGTGGAAGCAGTCGTCGATAATACAGCCATCTTTGACCCTGAAACTGGTACTTTTGAGAAGATCGATTCTCCTCCGGCTGTCCAATTTGGAGATAGTAATGATCTTTTCTGTAGTGGTCATTTACACTTACCCAATGGCAATATTCTCTTTGCTGGAGGTAGTGAGCGTTACTATCCAGGGGAAAAATTTACAGGCTCCAAACAAATCAACATTTATGACTGGGAAGAGAAAGAGTGGAAAGATATCGGTGGACAGATGAAAGCAGGACGGTGGTATCCTAGCTTAGTTATGTTAGCCGATGGCAAAATCGTCATTTTTTCTGGTCAAAAATATGACGCTCCCACCCAGATTACCCCAACTATCGAGATCTACGATCCTCAAACCAAACAGTTACACTTCTTTGATTTATATAACTACGAATTTAGTCCCTTCAACGTCAGAATTACTGAGTATCAATACATCGATGCCGCTGGCAAAACCGTTACCAAGGAAGCTGATATCTATGACAGCATCGATTTGTATCCTCGTGTCTTTCCTACCCCGGATGGCAAACTGTTAATTACCGGTGATGGTGCAGGCAAGTTCCCCCTTGAGGTACACAAGAGTAACAAAACCTACTTAATGTCTGTCCACGAAGAGTCATCAGGACAACTTTCTATCGATTTTGAAATGGGTCCTGACAGAGAAGACATTTCTAAGGTATATGGGACAGCTGTCTCCGATCCCAATCGACCAGGAGATGTCTTACTCTTAGGGGGGATTTTAAACACCAATAACATCAACTTTGGCAAGCCTCAACTAGGTTTTATTCGTGATGGTCAAGCACCAGCAGGTTCAACTAATGAACAGCTTCTCAAAGCAGGAGTTAGAATTGCCACTAGTCTAGAACGCTGGGATAGTGCAACCGATGAGTGGAATTTTGTCAACAACTTTTTGAAGGAAGATGATGGCACTCCTCAACCCCGTTCTATGAATGAAGCGGTGATTTTACCAAGTAAGGAGATTTTGACAGTTAATGGCGGTATCTATGCCGAATACGATCAAGTTTATGAACCCTTATTGATGACCTATGATGAGAGTACACCAGGGGGTTATACAACTAAAGAAATGAATCCGGCCACCCTGCCGAGGCTGTATCATAATGGGGCATTACTGTTACCCGATGCCCGGGTGTTAACCATTAGTGGGAATGCTAACCGCGCTGCCAGGGAACCCAATGGCACTGTTCATGTAGATGTAGTCCCTGTAGATCCAGCCATTTTAGATACAACATACTACATCTTGACAAAACTCACCACCACACCCGATATTCCTGGATCAGGTAAAGTTATCCCTGAGGCAAAGTACAACTACTTCCTAGAAAAATACTACCAAGATCCTGAAAGCTATTTTGAGCAGGTGAATGATTCACTTATTGATCCCATTCCCTTCACTCCGGCTGAAATTTGGCAGGTGGAAATCTTTAACCCACCCTATCTCTTTAAGGATGGACCACGCCCAGAAATAGTGACGGCTCCCGAAACTCTACAACATAGTCAAGTTAGCACAGTGACTGTCAACAATGTAGAGATCGATAGTGTCAGTGATGTGGGATCTATAGTAATGGTGAAATTAGGAACCATTACCCACAGTTTTGACTATGGGCAGCGTTTAGCAGATTTGCCTATCAAAAATGTAATTAACAAAGGGTATGGTTCTTATGATATTGAGTTCACTGCCCCAACAAATGCTAATTTGTACACTCCTGGCCATTACATGATGTTTTACCTGAATAAAGATGGTAAACCATCTGTGGCCAAAATGGTGCAGTTACAAGCAGGCTAGTAGTGCCGTGACACACTTAAAACTGTAGGTTGGGTAGAGCGATAGCGAGACCCAACACGACCCTCTCCAGCGTTGGGTCTCGTTGCCTCTACCCAACCTACCTATTTCATCATTTTAGGTGTGCCACGCCACTCGTAAAAGAAAGCAGAATCCACCCCTAACCCCTCCCAGGAGGGGAACAGGCAAACTTAAATTAGGAGAACTTTAATGGCATTAAGTGACGCAGACTTACAACAACTACCTGCTGATGGTATTGATCCCCTTAACCCAGGTAAATACAAAACCTTACTGGGGGATTTACAAGGTAATATCCTGAAAGGACACGGGCGAAATCATGCTGTACACCTGTTCATTCAATTTAAAGCAGATAAGCAAGCAGAGGCTAAACAGTGGATTCAAAAGTTTGCTGAACAATATGTCACATCGGCTCTGTTACAAGCAAACGAGTCCTTACAGTATCGAGAAAAATATGTCTCAGGAAGCGTTTTTAGCAACTTCTTGTTATCGGTTAAGGGGTATCAATATTTCGATGTTCAAGCCTTTAAAATGCCTAGGGATCAATCCTTTCGCAATGGGATGAAGAATGGTGCTGTCAATACTTTTTTAGGTGATCCTCCGGTTGAGGACTGGGATTTAGGACTGCAAGAAGAAATTCACGCCTTAATTATAGTGGCGGATGATGATGTCATCGACTTATTGCAAGAAGTGAATCGCCTCTGCCAAGACTTGCGGCAAGTAGCAGACATTGTGCAACGGGAAGATGGATTTATTCTCAGAAACACTCAGAAGCAAGTTATCGAACACTTTGGCTTTGCTGATGGTATTAGTCAACCCTTATTTCTCAAGCGAGATATTGACCAGTCACGGACAAGTTCTGGTGGTTTCGATAAATGGGACTCAAGGGCACCGCTAAGTTTAGTATTAACTAAAGATCCTAACGGGAAAACTGACGATAGCTATGGCAGCTACTTAGTATATCGTAAACTGGAACAAGATGTGAAAGCATTTCATGAGGATCAGCAAGAACTAGCGAAAACAGTAGGGGTTGGGGAAAACTTAGCTGGTGCCTTAATTGTTGGTCGTTTCCAAGATGGAACTCCTGTGGTTAACTCCGACACTCCATCTGGAGCAACCAGTACCAACAACTTCAACTATGATCAAGATCCCGAGAACTTTGGCTTAACACCTAAACCGACTAAATGTCCTTTCCATGCTCATATCCGTAAAACTAACCCACGGGGAGATACAGGACGAGTGGAAAGCGCACCTAATTTTGAAGAAGCATTAAGGGTAGAAAGGGGACATCGCATTGCTCGCCGTGGTATTAGTTACGGAGAAAACGATCTTACTAAAAAACCCCAAGTAGGTTCAGGATTACTATTTTTGTGCTTCCAAGCTGACATCGAAAATCAGTTTAACTTCATGCAAAATTCATGGTCTAATACCAATAACTTTGTCGCTGTCGATGTGGGATTAGATCCGGTTATTGGTCAACCACCACCAGGAGGAAATCAAAAATGGCCTCAAACCTGGGGTGCTCCTAACACCGCAGAAGTTAATTATGACTTTACACTGTGGGTCAAGATGAAGGGGGGAGAATACTTCTTTGCTCCCAGTCTGAGTTATCTCAGAAGCATCAGTGGAGGGTCTCTTCCTCTGGACATATCCAACTCGACTACCCTTTCCTTTGATGGTCAAACCGGCTATGTCAACATTGACTATGACAGTGTTTTTGACTTAAGCAACAGCTTTACTATTGAAGCATGGGTCAAACCTGCTCAATTAAGTGGAATTCAACGGATATTCGCTAAACCAGATGCTTATGGATTTGGGTTATATGGCAACAGAATTCGCTTTACGACCTACAATCGTAAGGACTATGATACCACTACGGTAATTCAACTAGAAGATGGTAATTGGCATCACCTAGCAGTCGTGCTAGATGGCAATAATGACGCTTCTTTTTATGTAGATGGGGAATTAAAGCAACGTATTTCAGGGACTGCACCTGCCGACAACAATCAATCTCCCTGTAAAATTGGCGTAGGACAAAGAAATCACACCTGTGACCCCATCGAATATTGGAAGGGCAATCTTAGTGATATTCGCCTGTGGAACTGTATCCGTAGTGAAGCAGAGATTGAAGCTAATATGAACCAGCGGCTCACAGGAGAAGAGGCAGGTTTAGTCGGTTACTGGCCTTTAGAAGAAGGTAAAGGCAACATCGTCCAAGACCTCACCAAAAACGCTAACTATGGGTTGATCCATGGTAATGCTACTTGGGATGACAAATAGTTAAGCTCATCCCACGACTTGCATTACGTGGGATGCAAGCGTTATTTGTTGTTGGTTGTTAGTTGAATGTTTAAGAAAAACAAATAACAAATAACAAATAACGAAGCGGCGGGCGGCTATCCCTCCCATCCCTAAAAGGAATGGGCTTCCCGCCGATGCACGGTGTTAGGTGTTACTTCTTAAGAAACAAGGGAACAGGGAACAGGATTTTGCTTGTTTCTTAACCTTGTTTCTTACCTTAGGGCTTGCTGCATAAGTGTGGAAGCTATACCAGACTTGGGTTTTAAGCATTTTTTATCGAAATAAGTGCAAGGAAATTGCATATGAGTGGTTCAAAAACCTTGCACCTTCAGGAGAAATCCCTGGGTAACCTTGGGGGATGCAAGTGCTCAAAACTAGGATAAATGCTTCATTCCTTCTTACTCATTACTCATTACTCATTACTCATTACTTATTCAGCAAACCCTACTTATTACACTGCCTTATTGCCACCAAAGTGTAAGTCTTCTACCGAACTTGATATAACCTAAAGTGCAAGCTTTAAC
>JAAHGR010000513.1 GCA_010672425.1 Symploca sp. SIO2E6 | reverse complement strand
TACCCAACCTACAGTTTTAGGTGTGCCACGCTAGTAGTGGCGCGACACAGCTAAAATGGTGGAATAGGAAATCGACGGCTTCCTTGTCAAATAAGGGTTTGAGCCAAAATCTATTCCCTCATTTTAAGTGTGTCATGCCAGTAGTGGCGTGACACACCTAAAATAGTGTAATAGGAAATCGACGGCTTCCTTGTCAAATAAGGGTTTGAGCCAAAATCTATTCCCTCATTTTAAGTGTGTCACGCCACTACTGGCGTGACACAGCTAAAATGGTGTAATAGGAAATCGACGGATTTTTTGTCAAATAAGGGTTTGAGCCAAAATCTATTCCCTCATTTTAAGTGTGTCACGCCAGTAGGTTGGGTAGAGCTTTCTTCGAGACCCAACACGGGAGGGAGCTGTGTTGGGTCTCGTTGCCTCGACCCAACCTACCTATTCTACTATTTTAGCTGTGTCGCGCCATTAGTTCTATTGCTACATTTTGCGTTGATGCTGGACGGGAGCAGATGTTGGGTAACAAAAGCATCAACTCAAACTTTGGCTAGTCAGTATTCATGTAAGCTACCATCAGTCACAGTGGCAAGTTAATTTATCGTTATCAGAACAAATGACCGATGTTACTGTAAACCCAGAATGTCCTTTCTCGGTTGAGACGTTTGATCTTCTTTCAAAACTGAAGACAAATCCCAAAGATTTCTACATGGCACACGAAGAAGAATTCAAAAAGTATGTTGAAAATCCCGTTGAGCAGCTTTCTCATCAAGTAGCTGCCCAATTACCAGATGGGATTATCAAGCAAGTAGAATTAAAGGATAACTTATTTTCTGGTTATGACAATCAAAATCATACATGTTGTTTTTACAAAAAATCAACAAGCTTTAAACAAACAAATGCTATGCTGTTTGTTTCAATTTCTCCGAAAGAACTTAGTTCCGGTTTATTGATTATGGATAAAACCAAGGACAAAGAAAAGTTTATTCAGAATTTACAAAATAATTTTAACAAGGAAATTATTTTCCAGAATACTCATATAGATAACAACTACGAATTACACCCTTCGTCCTCTAGGCAATGCCTCAATCACATTAACTATTTAAGGGAATGGATAAATAATATTCTAACTTGCAAAAATAGCGTTACAAATTATATTCAAGCCAGTGTGTCTCTCAATCTAAATCAAGTTTTACTTTTTTCTGGTGAACAATTAAGTACTCAAATTAAGCAAACTTTTGAAAGTCTTTTTGTTCTGTTTTTAATGGCAACCTGCAATGACCCAATTCAAGAAACGAGAAGATACTTAAATTTCCATAAAACGATTCAGGTAGACTACTCTGAACCATCATTTCCAGATATTGGCAAGAAAGTGACTGCTCAAGGTCTGCGTATCTCTAAAAGCACTCTGCGCCGCTATCACTTAGCTCTCAAAAGCAGGAAATTCGTAATTCTCTCTGGAATTAGCGGCACAGGCAAGACTTGGCTTACCAAAGCTTATGCTGAGGCAGTAGATGCTGAATATCTTTTGGTTCCAGTGGCTCCTAATTGGACAACTAATGAAGATTTGCTGGGCTATCTCAGTCCAATGGATAACAAGTACCATGACACTGACTTCAGCGCATTTCTAAAACAGGCAGAAGAGGAGTATCAGCAAGCCCAAGCCAAACAACTTACTCCTAGACCTTATCATCTAGTCTTAGATGAGATGAACCTAGCACGGGTGGAGTATTATTTCGCGAAATTCCTCTCTGCGATGGAAGTGCGGCTTTGGCGGCAGGGTGAAGAACTCTCAGTCTGCCTAAAACGTTTGGGTAAAAAGGCGAGAATTCTAACTGATTGGCCTCGCTCAAACCCAGGTTACTATCAACTGCGACTTGAGTATCAGGGTGAAGTTGAGGAGCAGATTGTAACCGTTTGGCCTCGGAAGATTAGCCGTGAAGCTTTTGCTCAAATGCTAGAGGATTTGGATACTCAACTTCCAATTTCGATAGCAATAGCTCTACAACTTCGGTAGAAGACTTACACTTTGGTGGCAATAAGGCAGTGTAATAAGTAGGTTGGGTCTCGCTATCGCTCTACCCAACACTTCTTGTGTGTTGCGTTGGGTTTCACTTCGTTACACCCAACCTACATTTTTAGGTGTGTCACGCTAGTAGTGATACCAAATCCGGTATCGATATACCCGCTATATCTCACCCTGTAGAGACGTTGCATGCAACGTCTGGTGAGCGAGTTTTCGCAGTTTGCCAAAGCGGCTCCATTGTAACCGGATTTGGTATGACTTGACAAACTCAACAGAATTGTTTTAATAGGATTATACCCTTCAATACATTAAAAGTATTTGTAACCAGCAATGGCACTCAAGCTCTGTCTGATGACTACTACAAGAAATCCCCTGACTACCAACCGAGGAGGGTTGTAAGGACGATCTGGCTTGCCTAAAAAAGCAGAAATCTGCCTTACCCCTCCAAGCAACCCTTCGGAGGGGTTTTTAGATGGCTGGCACACCCTATCGCTAAAGGGACTTTCAACTCTCTGAAGGCACTCCTTGCCAACAAACAACAAACAACAAAGGACAATTCTCAATAATTTGATGACAACTACCACTACCACCACTACTGTGCACGCACCTGGAGGGACGTGATGTATTCGTCATGGCTAGCAATATTCCATCTTTCCCCCTCCAGGCAATCCTTGGAGGGGGTTTTTAGTCGATATCAACAGGAGAAAAACAATGCACGACCATCGAGCGATCGCAAAAGTAATGGATCTATTTCATTTTGAAGAACACAGTCCCGGTATGGTTTTCTGGCATCCAATGGGGTTGAGGGTATTCCGGCAGATTGAAGAGTTTATGCGACAAGTTTATCATTCTCATGGATTTGAGGAAGTGCGATCGCCTGTAGCCTTGAGCCGTTCATTGTGGGAAAAGTCCGGTCACTGGGGCAAATTCGGTAACAATATGTTTGTAGTCGGCAGTATGCAACAGGATAACTCGGTTGAAGGGGAAGGCCAAAGTGCTGACTCAGTTGCTGTTAACCTCAACTATGCCTTGAAACCAATGTCCTGTCCCGCTCATATTGCGATTTACCAAGCACAGAAGCGAAGTTACCGGGAAATTCCCATGCGGCTGATGGAGTTTGGCATCGTGCATCGCAATGAACCGTCGGGTTCGCTTTCCGGTTGTATGCGCTTGCGGCAGTTTGTGCAGGATGATGCTCATATCTTTTGCCGGGAAGCAGACTTGCTAGATGAGATTGGCAACTTTCTTAATATGGTTAAAGAGCTTTATGCTGCCTTCGGTTACCATAAGTTTGGTATCAAAATTGCCCTCAGACCAGAGCAAAGGATGGGTTCTGATGAGTTATGGGACAAAGCGGAAGCGGTTTTAATTAATGCCTGTGAGGAATTGGGATACGCCTATGAACTTTCCCCTGGTGAAGGCTCTTTCTATAGTCCCAAAATAGAGGTGAGTTTGGAAGATCGTCTCGGACGTTCTTGGCAGTGCGGTACGATTCAGGTGGACTTCAACTTCCCCCAAATTTTTGAGCTGTCTTTCGTCAATCAGGAAGGTAAGCTAGAGCAACCTGTAATGCTACATCAGGCGGTTCTAGGTTCCATGGAGCGCTGGATTGGTATTTTGCTGGAGAATCAGGGTGCATTACCCCTCTGGTTAGCACCGGTTCAGGTTGCTGTTGCCACGATTTCTGATAAGTCGGCAGATTGGGCAGAAGCAGTGTTTGCCAGACTCAAGGGGATGGGAATCAGGGCGGAACTCCATGCAGATGATGCCACGATTTCTAAGAAGATTCGGGAACTATCGGGACGGAAGATGCCATTGATTGCCATTGTTGGCGAGCGCGAGGCAGCTAAAGGTTCGGTGAATCTTCGTCGCTTGGGGGTTTCGGTTCAGGAGGAAATTGCCTTTGCTCAGCTAGAGGAAGAACTTTCTTGTCTTGGTAACAACTTGTCGGCGGTATGTTGAGGTAATAGACATTTCCATAAATTAAACTTTACTCCAAATGCTACACTGTCAAAAACTTCCCCTTGATTGCCTTGATCAATGCCAATAGCGATTTGCGATCGCAGTTGTTCGATGCGCATTTGGCGAGTTTTGTCTTGTTTTTCTAGTAGCCGCAATGCTTCACCAATCACTTCACTGGCAGACTGGTATCTGCCGCTCTTGACTTTTTCTTGTACAAATTGCTCAAATTCTAGTGTTAGGCATACATTCATAGATGGGGTTATTTTATTGAAGATGTCAATTCAATTATACTGCTGACTCAGACATTCTTACACAAAACTCGAAGCAACAGAACTGTTTTCCAGCATCCGTGTAGCTGATTAGCAGGTAATTCTCCAACTCTTTTAGATAACCCACTAAGACGCAAATTGGCAAAATGTGGCCAAGTAGAACAAATCTTTTCAAGTAGACTGTTTAGAGAATGACTTGTTGTACGTGGATCATTGGCTCTGAGAGTAAGCTTCAGGGCACTTTCAAGGACGTAGTTAGCAATCTTCGGATCTACTGTTTCTTGTTGTTCCTGATCATTGATTACCCTAGCGATCTCAATTAATTCCTGTTCCAATTTATATCTAAGGTTTTCATCACTACTATTTGCTGCATGATCCGAGGCAACCATCAGAGCAAAAAGTGAAGTCAATGGCTCTGCTTGGTAAAGTTCAACTATATCAATGTTGTTCAAAAGCTTGCTGAATTTTTCTCTTAAATCACTGTAAATTGGCAAGTCTGCAATTACAGCAATAATGAGCAGCCATTGTTCTTTAGTAGAAGGTTCATTGATCAGGGAATCGATCGCATTTTCTACTGCTGCTTTCAATTGTTGAGAAGCAATTTGTTCTCCTAACTCAGCTCCCAGGATAGAAGCCAAATATTCGCTGTGATCTCCACCGAGTAACGAGTCCAGATTATCTTGAGCGAGGGATAGTTCATCACGGTAAAGTTGTGAATCCAGTAACTGCTGCTTGTCTTCAAGAGTTCTAACAGCTAAAGTAGAAATTTTTTCAGTAATCTTGATTGTTTGGATAATCTCCGGGGCACACCCTGATAAGATAGTTGCTAGACCATGAACAACTAGTTTAATTCTGTTAAGCCGCTGAGGATGAAGAACATCATTCCAGAATTCTGGATTCCGATCAAGAATGTCAGCACTAATCAATCTCAGCTGGGAATGTTCCTCTAGTTTCTGAGTAAATTCCTCTAATTGAACTGTGGGGTGATACAATAGGTTATATAGCTTGCTAGTATGTGCCCAAATCATTGCTAGGCGCATTGGTGGCAACCACTTCTTAGTTTCGTGCCAATAACTAAACTCCCTACTTAGGATAGTGATAATTGCCTTAAATAACTGAAATTGAAGTTCACCCGCTTCGCCATAAAGTTCGTCAATAATACGCTCAACTAAGTCAGTTGAGTAAGGACAAAGCAATGCTAAATCAATCAGATGTAGTTTGCATACTGGAGAAGTTAATTGAGATACCAGTTTATTTAGCAGGGCTCTTCTCTCACTTAACGGCAAATTCCTGAATGCCTCTCTTACCTGCACAGGAAGTTTAACTGGAAGGCAAGAAAGACGTTTTAGACAGATTTCAAGTCCTTCAGCAGCCAATAGAGATTCTGCTGCCCGACTTAGTTTTTCTGGAAAACTCAGGCTTTCTGCTGCATACCTCAGGGGGTGACAAGCAGGCTGAAGCCTTGAGATAGTTAGCTTTTCACCCTATTGACCTCCCCAAAGATGGGCTCTTATTGACAGGCAAGCATGAGAATAAGGTTGATCCATAGTCAATGATGAT
>JAAHGR010000512.1 GCA_010672425.1 Symploca sp. SIO2E6 | reverse complement strand
TACGCTATTTTCCTTACTGAGATTAAGCTTGCCTTGGCGAACTTTATAAAGTTTCCAGGTGAGGAGTTCGTTGTCTACTTCACTGTATAGTTCAATTCTGGAGAAAGTTTTACCGTTAGTAATATTGAGAGGACTAATCTGTTGTCCTGAGCCTTTAGGATTCTCAATACGCTTGACTACCCATGAGAGCATGATGGCAATGCTTTCGAGGACGGTAGTTTTACCCGCACCGTTAGCACCGATAAACACGTTCAGCTTGGGGTGTAAATCTATTTCAAGATTCTCCGCTGCTCGGTAGTTAGTTAGGTGTAGTTTTGTCAGTTTCATTTAGGGGTTGCTTGGTGCAAGGGGATCAATTGATCTGTTTAAAGGCTGGTTGATAGGTATTTCAAGAGATTAAGCATATTTATAGTATATCCCTTGCTTGGTAACAATATTCAAGCAATCAATACTGCTCGGTTAAGAGAGTGTGGGGAGTGTGGGGAGTGTGGGAGGTGTGGGAGTTAAGGAATTTGAGGGAGAGGGATTTGAGCTTATCCGAGCAGTATTGACTTAGTAGTTGCCAACCTTTATTGGTACTTCCAAGTCCAAGATGAATCAGAAGAAGAGTAGGATATGGAGAGAATAAGTTACTTGATACCACTGGCGAGTTTAACATTTTTACAGGTAAGGTCGCACCGACGTGCGCCCTCTAAGGGGAGCATCCCATTTTGGAAAAAACATTAGCACAAGAACGACATAGCAAGGGTTTCAGCCCTATTAAATGAGACAACCCGCCAAAATGGGATGCTCCCCCTCTAAGAGGCTTTACTACGCTACTGTCTGATATAATATCAATAGGCAATAGGGGAAAAAACAACTATGCTGCAATTAAATAACGAAATTAGAGATCTAGTTAACAATCTAGAAAAAGAGCCGCTTACTCAATTTATCAATGAGAGCAAAACAAAGCTAGAGAAAAGCCTAGAGAATGATTATTACTTAGAATTTATCAAAAGCAAAAATGCGGAATTAGAACAATTGATAGCACAGATAATCAATGAAAACTCATTTAAACAGAAAAGCAATAAATTTGAAGAAATAGAAAAAATAACTACTGAAATATTAACAAAATTTGATAAATATCAGATATCAATAAACTTACGCAATAATTACCTGAATCTTAGACAAGATTCTAGGACTTTTAGCCAAACTTACTCAGGTCTTGATTGTATAACTAAGACCATTGTACCAAGAAAAACGTCAGAACAGGTTAGCGATCTAACCCTGGGCTTTTACTTAATCTCCAATGCCGTACATAGTAACCCAAGGATTTTTATGTATCCTTTAGTCTTAATCGGCTTAGATCTGCTTTGTAGAGATGTATTAGAACAATTGGATGGTTTTGTTTTTACAAGTCCAATCGCAAAAGAAAATTCTCAATTTGAATACAATCAAAATACCTTACGAAACTCTTTAATATCAATACGCTGGCAAGTTAATGAACTATTCAAAATGGTTAACTCAAAAGCGGCAAACACTCAGGAAGATTTTTTGCCAAAAAGAAAAACTAATTCAAGACTTGTTCAACTCCTAGACTCTTGGGAAAAAGAAGGAGACAAAGAGGAGCAAAAAGCAACCTTAAACTGCATCAAAAATGTTGACAAATACAGGAATAGAAAATTATTTACAGAAATTAGTAATAATCCTTGATACTGGAATCCTAGGTTTAGTTACAAACCCAAAAAGTGAAACTTTATCTTTAGAATGTAAAAGATGGTTGGCCAGAATTGAGCTAGAAGGAATACGAACAGTTTCCTCAGAGATATCAGACTACGAAATAAGAAGAGAGCTAATCAGAGCCAAAAAGACAAATGGATTAAGAAGACTGAATGACTTACGGGAGGAAATCGGATGCTTACCAATTAATAGAGAAACCATGCAAAAAGCAGCAGAGTTATGGGCTTGGGCAAGGCAAACAGGACAGTCTACTGCCCATGAAGAATCTCTTGATGGAGATGTAATACTAGCAGCACAAGCTATTATTTTAGGACTGAAAGGTAAATCCCCAATTATAGCGACAACAAATGTGAAGCACATAGCTAGGTATACACCAGCACTACATTGGAGAGATATTTCTCTGGAAAATTGCATCAAAAAATGCTTTTACTTATGACTTACGCTTTCAAATCAAATCAATGCCGATACTCTTGCAACCATTGGACTAGATCATCGTTGATCAAATTTTGACCAAGGTCTTAAGGAAAGTTACTAAAAGCGAAACCCAACCTACTTTTACTCTACTTTCGCTTATGCGATAAAATAAGAGAATCATTTCACTTATTCCAATTTATTCGCATTTCATGCAAATTATCCTTGATCTCGACGAATCTCTCCTTAGGGAAGCCTTACAACTCACTAACCTTAACACCCAAGAAGAATTGGTGAATCTAGCTTTACAGGAACTCGTGCGATCGCGCCGCAAGAAAAACTTATTTGATCTTGCTGGAAAAATTCAATTAGTCTCGGAATTCAACTACAAAGCACTCCGTGAAACTCGTCATGTTTTCGCTTTCAACCTTGAAAATAACTTGTAGCAAATATTTCGTTTCCCTGGGAGACTGCCAGTGCGATCGCTTTCTCTCGTAGGGTGGGCAAAATAAATATCTTTTACAATTGGACTGATCAATGTCCCATTTTTGCCCACCTAATTTGTAGTACCGGCTTAGTTGTCAGGCAAAACTGCATTGACCTTCTTATATACTTTTCCTAATTCTTGACGCTGCTGTAATATCCAAGCTTTCTCTGCACTGCGTTGTTCTGTTGTTTCTTCCTGGTATCGCTGTTGTAGCCTTAAAAATTCTTCATAGAGTGAGACAGATTGTTCAGCAATATTAGTAGCAGATTGAGTTTTGTTATCAATAACTACAATAATAATTTCTTGGATTTTCTTGAATATTTTATCCTGAGATTGTTCAAATTTACCCCAACCTTTCTCAAAAACTTTTTGTTTGATAGAAGGCTGGGGTTCATCACTACCTAGACCACCGAATTTAAATACTCCGGCAATTCCACTGCTAACGGCTCCTACGATCCAGCCAGTTGTATCAAATGCCCATCCCAATAAATCTGATTCTGATTCATCTCCTCCAAAGTACTCATCAAAATATTCCGTATTGCTATATAAACTTTTTTTGAATTCTTCAATTTCTTGGGCTAACTCGAATCCTAAGTCAATCTCCATATCTTGATTAAGTTCAATTATGTTTTTCCGAATGATTTCTAAATGCTGATCAATGCCTTGGATATTTAGCGATATTAGCTCATTTAACCAATTATCCAACTCGGCGATGAGTTCTTGACGAAACTCTTGGGCATAATCTTGAGCTAGCTGATTTTTATCTTCAACTTTTGCTTCCTCAATGCTGACATCAGCAAACCACTCCTCTTTTAAATTCTCTTTCAGCTTTTCTCGCCATTTTTGCCAAGATGTCCTTGCCTGATCAATTGTCTGATTTTTTATTTTCTCTTCTAGATGGCATATTTTGACGTACAGTCCACTGCATTCTCCAAGCTTTTCTAAGAGTTCTTGTTTGGCTCGCTTTGCTATTTGAGGCTTGGTATTCAAAACAGTTTCAGCTTGCTTTAGCTCATTGAAACAGTCTTGAATGAATTGCTTGAGTTTGGTGGCAGATTGTTGCAATTCTAAGGAATAACTTTTAAATGCTTGGTTGCTGGCATCTGGCGATATAGCAGTTAATTCAGCAACAATATAACTAGCCGCACTCACAAGTAAGGGGTTAATAGACTGAAATTTAGCCTGATTAAGCAGAGCGTGGACTTGTTTTAAAACTTCTGAATTTATCGCTCCTTGTCTACTGAAGCTTGCTACCAAAACAGCTAAATATTCTGGGTTGATTTTTAGCTGATTAGCCAGAGCTTGCAAATAACTTTTTTCCTGAGAGCTTATGTCTCCATCAATTGCTGATATTTGGTAGGCAAAGCTAACCAGTAATAACCTTTCTGGCTCTGCAAGAGGAGCTGTCAGCTTAATCAGTTCATTGAATTGTTGATAAACTTGATGCTGTTGAACTCCTTTGATTAAAATCTGCGTAAATTTACGTAGTTGGCTTCCTGCAGGAGTCACATGCTCAAGGATTTTCTGTAGTTTTTGTTTCTTTTCATCAGCAACCGTACCATCGGCAAACATTACGCCTAGCAATACCGTTACCAAAGCAGCTAGAAAAATTACAGGGGGAGTGATTTGCCTTTGATTTAGCTTTTGCCCAGTAATCTGTGATAGCAGAGTAACTGTATCCAAATTAACCAACGCAGTATTCATAATCTTTATGACTAGTCAAATTAAATCTATTATTGCTTAGCTTAAACTTAAAGTGCCTCAAATTTTGATAAATACGGTAACTTTCTTGACTCAAGTATACTATACTCTAAACAATCACTCTCTAAAGAAACACCAATATGCTGTTCACATTTACCCCTGCAATTCAGGCAGGTATTGATGCGGGTAAATACCTACAAGTGTTTACTTCTTCAGGAGTGCCTATCGGTATGGCTAGAGATGCAGCAACAGGTCAGTTTGTTAGTCATGCGATCGGTATGATGAACAATGGTGCTGCACTGAATCCCCTAGTAGCTATTCCACAAATGGCAATGAGCGCAGGACAGATGCATCAAATGAACCAAGGATTTCAAGCTGTTCAAGCTAGTTTGGGAGTTCTGCAAGCAACTACTGCTGTCATTGGTGTGGGAACTGTAGCAGGAGTAGCACTGTCAGCTGTAAACCTGTGGCAGACTTTGAAACTAAGGCAAGACGTAAAACAACTAAAGCTTGATGTTCGAGATGGCTTTATCGACCTCAAAAAAGCCCTAAAAGACCAAGGGACAGAAATTATCCAACACATTGACGAAGTTGCCCAGGATATCAAATTTGAGCAGCATCATTTAGTCCTAATCCAGGCTTATGGAAGATTCCTAGAAGCAACCAAGCTGATGAAAACTGCTATGTCTTGCCAAGATAAAAGCATCAGAAACGCTGACTTAGCCAATGCACGGCAAATGTTATCCGAAGCATTAGGCGACTACAATAATTCTCACCTATTATCAGAAACTTGTGCAGCTGGACAACTGAGAAGACACGAATGTGCTTGGGCAATTGAGCAGACGATCGCATTATCCTATCAACAGCAAAATGAGTTAACTGCTGTGAGCGATCGCCTCTCTCATCTCCAGGATAAAATTCGTCAAGATGCCCTGAGTGTCGTCGATTGCTGTGAAACCGAAGACGAGTTAGATTTTCTCTTCCCTGAACTCACCAGAATTCATGATCATGATTTATTAGTATTGGAGACTTGGCAAAATCAGGTATATTGGAAGCGATCGCTTCCTTCATCCGAAGTCAAATTACTCCAAAGTGCTGACTTCAGTAATTCAGAGGCCACAACTACTCCAGAAGTCAGTCTAGATTCAAACGTCTTAGCAGAACCTCCCGAACAATTACTTTATGAGGAATTAGAGCAAAAATCTCATTTTGGATCTTTACTGAATCAACTACAATTTATGATTAAGCCTGAGTTACGTCGAGAGCAAGAAGCGTATATCACTCAGCAAGCTGCGATCGCAGGTTACAAATCTTTAGTTCCAGATAACTTGGAAAAAGCCTCAAACTTAGCAGTTGCCAACCTTTATTGGTACTTCCAAGTCAGAGATGAATCAGAAGAAGAATAGGATATTGGAAGAACAAGTTACTTGATACCACTGGCGAGTTTAACATTTTTACGGGTAGGGGCGCACCGACGTGCGCCCTAAATCC
>JAAHGR010000511.1 GCA_010672425.1 Symploca sp. SIO2E6 | reverse complement strand
TATAGAAAAGTACGTCAGTAATCTCATCAGAAAAACGAATACGAGTAAACGAGCTGAACTTGTTCGGCTTGCCTTGGAAAATCGTTTAGTAGAATAATATCAGATCCGGTGGAATAGTTACACTTTGGTGACAATAAGGCTCCAAGGCTCCAAGGCAGACGGCAGAAGGACAAGAGCAAGGTTGTAAGGTTGAAGGATACGATAAGTGTTTAGATCGAATTTAACAACATCAGCATCATTGGTAGGGGCGGGTTTAGAGACAATCTACCCCATTCTACCAGCAACATTCGTACAAAACCCGCCCTGCGATATGCGATCGCTTGCTGCACCAACTTATGATGACATGACAATATATATAATGCGATCGCAAGGGATTGGGGAAAGTGTTGGTAATCCCCAAGGTTATCACTAGGGCGGGTTTTGTTCAATGGTTATCATCGAATGCGTTAAGGTATCCCTAAACCCGCCCCTACAAGTACACAGAATTTTATGCTAATTCTTAATTCTGCATTCTTCATTCTTCATTTTTGACAATGCCCACTCTAAGGTTACAGTGTTGGATTAAACTTCAAACGTCCATTCCTGATTACCAATTCTAATGACATGTCCCGTAGTAAGCCAGCAGGGTTGATGGGGAGCCAGTCGCTCTCCATTGACAAAAGTACCATTAGAACTGCCGATATCGATTAGTTGGTAACAGATTGTACCCTGAGGATCAGGCTGCTGAAAAATTTGTGAGTGATAGCGGGAACATAAAGAATCTTCAATCACTAGGCTGTTGCTTGGTTCCCTACCAATAGTAAAAGGTGTTGCTGATAAAGTAGCGATCGCACCGGATAATTTATGTACCAGACGAGCCGGTGTTGCTCCCTCACTACTCTCTGCTAGTACCGTTGGAGCTAGTACTGGTCGGTCTTGCATTGGTAAACTAGCTTGAGTGGGGGATTGTCCTTCAAAAGCCAAATTCTTAGTTTCCAGAGTAGCGTCTAAAGTAGGGTCTTTGGCTGGAGAGGGAGAGCCAGCAGCCAGATTCACCTGCTGTACAGGGGATTGTATCACCGGACGACCAGCTTCTGCAATCTGCATTTGCAATTCTGCTTCGTATTCCGTCTCCTGACGAGCACTCATTCCCTCCACCTGACGGATAATCCCAGGAGTTTGAGGGAAATTAATGTCACTTACCCTGACATCTTCCAGCACAAAACCCAAAGCATAGGAAACTTCCGCATGATCCAGTAGATACTGACGGACATGTACTCTTCCTTGACTCGTTAGCTGTTCAACCCGCAGTTGACCAATGGCCACTCCCAAACTATCCTTAACCGCACTAGTGAGAGCAGCAATCGGATCCGATAGTTCCAAGGCTACCCGCTTAGCATCAACCACTTGGTACATGACACTGAGGGAGACATTAATCAGATACTGGTCACGGGATAAAAAGTCTCCATTCGATATCAGATCCAGGTTCCGGATCTTAGTATCTACTAGAACCAATTGACATTGCTCCAGCAAGGGAATAGCAAAGCTAAAATGCCGTCCTGGGGTCAATTCCCGCAGTAATCGACCATTTTTGACCAACAGACCGGTGTAGCCTGCTTCGATAAAGTCCATGCTCCACCCAACCCAGCGTTCCGGGGTTAACGTTTGGATGAGGGGGGAAGAGTTGCTAGACATTCGTGTTCGTTTTTAGGGGACTAAATTAGGTAGGTGCTCACTTTCAACGTTAGCAAAGTTCTGGACTGACGCTCTAGAAACCGGGTTTCTGGCAAGAATGACAAGGAAATATTAGCATTTCTCCCAAAGAAACCCGGTTTCTGAATCGGTCTTCTAGTCCCAATTCTCAATTCCCTTATTTCTTAAGATCAATATGCCAGTTTGAAAAGAGTCTACTAAAAACAATTATTTGGAACCTCTTATTGCTCCATAACGACTGGTGATAGTAACCAAGCAACTATGAAGTTTACCCGTTAATGGAGTTTACCATGAAACGCTCAATGAAGTCTGTTTATGCCATTACTGCTTTAGCTGCGACGATAATTATTCCAGTTGTCTTCTCTGCTGGTAGTGCTTCAGCTCAAACAGAAGCTAGAACTAGGGGGACTGATGCTAACTACATTGGTGGCGGTGTAGCAGCAGGTATTACTAATGGTGGACAAAATGGAGATGCTGCCAATCTCGGTGTCAATATTCAGGGTCGCTTAACTACTCCTCAAGCACCAGTTTCTTTACGGGGTGCAGTGCTAGCTGGTGAAGAAACTACTGCTATTATGCCCATGGTTTCCTATGATGTTGGTATTGCCAAAAACACTAATGTTTATGTTGGTGGTGGCTATTCTTTTGTCGAAGAAGATGGCAAACCTTCACCTCTAGGTAACCGTGATTCCATCGTTTTAACTGCTGGTGCTGAAACGGAATTCGGTCATAATATTGTTGGTTACACTGATGTCAAAGTTGGCATTGGTGCTTACGAAAATAGTCCAGCTGAAGCCGTGAGCTTGCAAGCTGGTTTGGGCTATAGTTTTTAGGTGTTAGGTGTTAGGTCTTAGGTGTTAGGTCTTAGGGCGTATCCATCATGGGGCGTATCCATCATGGGGCGTATCCATTATGGGGCGTATCCATCATGGGGCGTATCCATCATGGGGCATATCCATCATGGGGCATATCCATCATGGGGCGTATCCATCATGGGGCGTATGCAATACGCCCCTACCGCAATCGTAACTTTGTTGCGATTAACCTAAAACCCACCTCTGACCAGAGAAATTTTAGATTAAAGAATTAAAGAATTGAAGAATTGAAGAATTGAAGAATAAAACGGTGACAAGCCCCTAAATTTATTTATGGAATAAATCTACAATCTTCAATCTTTAAATCCTCATTTTATGCTATTATTATTGAATAATGGAGAAGGTCTGCACCTGTAGATACAATCCTCTGTGACTCTGTAGTGGCGAATAAACTGTAGGAGCATATGCGTGGCCACTGGCAGGATGCCAGTTCCACAGTAGGATAGATACTCTTGTGAAAAAATCTTCTTGTGGAACAGGCTTCTAGCCTGTATCGGCCTTACCGATTCAGAAACCGGGTAACTTTTGGGTAAAATGCTGATATGAGAGTTGTTGTCCTCACGAGAAACCCGGTTTCTAGGATTACTGAATCGGTTTTCTCGCCTGTATCAGCCTTACGGCAATCTTAATTTTTCGCGACTAACCTCAAATCCACCTCTCACAATCATGCAATCTTGGCGTTGTCTATCTGCTGTTGGTGTACTGGCATTCTTCCTAGTTGGTTGCAATTCTTTTAAAAAACCTTTGTCGCCGGGAGAGATATCTCAGAAAATAGGGGAAAGTGTTGTTCTGATTTCCTATAAAAGTCGGGGGGGACATGGCAGCGGCTTCTTCGTTTCTGGTGAAAAAGGGGTTTGTACGGTTCTGACTGCTCGTCACGTCACTTTAACTGAAGAAAGCTTAACAATTCAAACCAAAGACCTGGAAATCTGGAATGTAGAGACTATTCGACGTTTTCCTAATCATGATTTAGCTTTGGTGGAGTTTACACCACAAGGCAAGAATTGTCCTTATCTCAGCCTACCTCTGGGGGACTCGGATCAGGTTACGACAGGAGAGCAAGTCTATATTTCCGGCTATTTTCAAAGTAACCAACGCTTGGTAAACCATTTTGTATCAGGTAATATAACCGCAATTGACCAATTACCGGAAGGTTATGGTATTTCTTACGCCGCAACCACAGCAGGAGGCATGAGTGGAGGACCAGTTATGAATGAAATAGGAGAAGTTATTGGCATTCATGGGCGCAGCGATGTCGAAATTTATAAGTTAGCTAAACGACAGGTGATGGAATCGCCTTTACCATTGCAAGCTTTGGCAGGGGAAGACTCTGATACCCTTGGCTCAAAAACCAGTATCTTTAAATGGGGCATTCCCACTAAGATTTATCTAGATAATCTGGCTGAAGTTGCTCCAATTACTGTGGCTCCATTTGCTGTGGCTCCTAACTTAAGTCATAATACTTTGTATAGCAGTAATTTTCCTCTCTGGGCAATGGCGCTAACGATCTTCGGCTCTTTGGGCGGATTGGTGCTTGTAGCAAGGAAACCTGTCTGTTATTTTTGGTTTAATCGAGGCAATGCGCTAAATGAGTTAGACAAATACCAAGAGACGATTGCTTCCTATGACAAAGCAATCGAGATTAAACCTGACAATGCTGATGCTTGGAATAACCGAGGGGTTGCGCTGAATGAGTTAGGCAAATACCAAGATGCCATCGCTTCCTTTGATATAGCCATTGAGATTGAACTTGACAATGCTGATGCTTGGAATAACCGAGGAGTTGCGCTAAATGAGTTAGGCAAATACCAAGATGCAATCGCTTCCTTGGATAAAGCAATCAAGATTAAACCTGACTATGCTGATGCTTGGAATAACCGACTGCTCGTCACGTCGCTTCAGCACAAAAAAGTTTAGAAGTTCAAACCAAAGATAAGCAAATCTGGAATATCGGCAATATTAGACGTTTCCCTAATCTTGATTTGGCTTTGGTGGAGTTTACAGCAAAAGACAATAATTGCCCCTATCCCAGCCTAACTCTGGGGGACTCAGATCAGGTTAGTACAGGAGCTCAAGTCTATGTTTCCGGCTATTCTAAAAGGAGCGGAGTCTGGGTAAACCATTTTGTCCCTGGTAATGTAACCGCAATTGGCGAATTGTCAGATGGTTATGGTATTGCTTACGCGGTAACCACAGCTGTAAGCATGAGTGGAGGGCCAGTGGTGAATGAAAAAGGAGAAATTATTGCCATTCATGGACACAGCGATAGCGAAATTCATAAGTTAGCTAAACGACAAGGGAAGGCGATTCCTCAAGAACCGCAAGCTTTGACAGAGGAACACTCTGATGCCCTTGGCTCAATAACCAGCGTCTTTAAATGGGGCATTCCCACTAAGATTTATCTAGCTCATCTGGCTCAAGTTTCTCCAGGTGCGGTGAGTCAAGAAAACAATAATTTCCTTCTCTGGGCAATGGCGCTAACGATATCTGGTACTTTGTTAGGGTTGGCGCTAGCAGCCATGAAACGTGTCTTTTATTTTTGGTTTCTTCTAGGCAATGTGCTAGAGAAATTAGGGAAATACCAGGATGTGATCGCATCCTTGGACAACGCCATCAAGATTAAACCTAACAAGCATGATGCTTGGAATAGCCGAGGCTTGGCATTAGGAAAGTTAGGGAAAGACCAAGAAGCGATTGCCTCCTATGACAGAGCAATCGAGATTAAACCTGACTATGCTGACCCTTGGAATAACCGAGGGGTTGCGCTAAATGGTTTAGGCAAAAGCCAAGAAGCGATCGCTTCCTTTGACAAAGCCATCAAAATTCAATCGGACAAGCATGATGCTTGGAATAGCCGAGGCTTGGCATTAAGGAAGTTAGGGAAAGACCAAGATGCGATTACCTCCTATGACCAAGCAATCGAGATTAAACCTGACTATGCTGAGGCTTGGAATAACCGAGGGGTTGCGCTAAATGGGTTAGGCAAATACCAAGATGCCATCGCATCCTTTGATCAAGCCATCAAGATTCAACTTGACTATGCTGATGCTTGGAATAGCCGAGGCTTGGCATTAAGGAAGTTAAGGAAAGACCAAGAAGCGATTATCTCCTATGACCAAGCAATCGAGATTAAACCTGACTATGCTGACCCTTGGAATAACCGAGGGGTTGCGCTAAATGGGTTAGGCAAATACCAAGATGCCATCGCATCCTTTGATCAAGCCATCAAGATTCAACTTGACTATGCTGAGGCTTGA
>JAAHGR010000510.1 GCA_010672425.1 Symploca sp. SIO2E6 | reverse complement strand
TGGCTCTGGGGATGGTTAGGATATTGCTGAATAATGAGCTCAAGTGCTTTTTGCCGAGGATTGGCTTCCCAATCATCCTTACGCTCAAAGGGGTCATTGAGAACGCGATCGCTTAAAAATTCTAACATCCAAGGTTCATCTTTCCAACCACTGGCGATTTCTCGCACTGCTGCACTTCGTACCTGCCAATCTTTATCGGATTTTGCTTTTTGTTGGAGCAGAGGTAAAGTATCAGGGTCATCTTTCCAGCCACAAGCGATTTCTTCTACTGCTGCACTTCGCACAGTCACACTTTCATCAGATTGAGCCTGTTGCTTAAGCAGGGGTAAAGTATCAGAGTCATCTTTCCAGCCACGGGCAATTTCTTCTACTGCTGCACTCCGCACAAACCCATCTTCATCAGATTGAGCCTGTTGCTTAAGCAGGGGTAAGGTATCTGGGTCATCTTTCCAGTCACGGGCGATCGCTTCCACTGCTGCACGTCGCACATTCCCATCTTTATCAGATTTTACCTGTTGTTTAAGCAGGGGTAAAGTATCCGGGTCATCTTTCCAGCCACGGGCAATTTCTTCTACTGCTGCACGTCGCACATTCCCATCTTTATCAGATTGTGCCTTTTGTTTAAGTAGGGGTAAAGTATCCGGTTCATCTTTCCAGCCACGAGCGATTTCTTCTACCGCTGCATGTCGCACATCCCAATGTTCATCAGATTGAGCCAGTTGTTTAAGCAGGGGTAAAGTATCAGGGTCATCTTTCCAGCCACGGGCGATTTCTTTTACTGCTGCATGTCGCACATACCCATTATCATCAGATTTTACCTTTTGTTTAAGTAGGGGTAAAGTATCCGGTTCATCTTTCCAGCCACGAGCGATTTCTTTTACTGCTGTACGTCGCACAAACCCATCTTCATCAAATTGTGCCAGTTGTTGGAGTAGAGGTAAGGTATCAGAATCATCCTTCCAACCACGAGCGATTTCTTCTACTACTGTACTTCGCACAAACCCATCTTCATCAGATTGTGCCAGTTGTTGGAGCAAGGGTAAGGTATCAGGGTCATCCTTCCAATGTTGAGCGAGCGCCTGTACAGCAGACTCCGGTACAAAAGGAATTGAATCAAACCGAAGACAGGATTTCAACCAGTTTAAGGTTTGTGGGACATCTTGCCCCATTGTAGCGATCGCACCCACTATGGCAGCAGCAGCTTCAGCACCGAATAGATAAGGATATTCTTGTTCAACCTCTACTTTTAGCATTTCTTGCAGTCGATGAGCAATTGGTGCGATCGCGGTTTTGTTTCTCACTTCAGCAAGGCAGTTGGCTGCTAAGAGGAGGTTAAATACTCCTTCTTTTCTCAGTAGTCCACGTTCATCAAGAAACTCTCGCTGATCAATTTTCTGCTCTATCAGGTACTCAACAATTTGCCCAACAAATCTAGCATCAATCAATCCTGCTATCAGCTGTAGCACTTCATGCCAAGACTCATCCTGCCAATGCTGGCCAAATACTTCGGTTATGAGTGCTTCAATAGAAAGGGTTTGCGTCTTTTGAAACTGCCAGACATATTCCGAAGCACAGAAGTATTCTAAAAATGTCCGATGAACAAAGCCATAGGCATCGCCTCCTAGGAAGCACAAAATAAAGTTGCGGCTTCGCAGTTGTTCAATCAGTAACCGAGCCACGGTTCTGGCATCACCTACCTTGATACTCTCTAAATAGTCAATCAGAATTCTTGCTAAATCACTCCCCCGAATCAGATTACCAGCTAAACCCTGATCGTCGGCTTGCATAAAATAGGCAATCTGGCGCAGCATTGCCTGCTTATCCTGATAATCAATAGTTACCGGATCGACTCGGGTATCTGCCAACAAATTCCGCTCTACATCCCATTGATGCAGCAGTACTTCTGAAGCTTTTTCGTACAATGTTGCTCGATCTCTGGGCAATTCTTGTTTACGATTAAGTATAGCCATCATCGTCAGCAACAGAGGATTGCCTGCTAATTCTGTAATCGCTTTCGAGCTATCAATTGCCCGTTGTAAACGTTCCCGCTTTCTGAGTTTATCTGCCTCATCGGTAAAAGTTAACTCATGCCAGCAATAGATAAAATCCTGAATTTGTTTTGAGTCCAAATCTTGCAGCAGGAAGTGGCGAAATTCCGCATTGCGCAGCCGTTGAGGTTTGTAGCCAATAATGCGAGAAGTGACAATTACTCGTACCTGAGGATAATTATTAGTGAAGCGATGGATATCGGTAATTACCTTATCCCTATGTTCGGGGTCAAAGACTTCATCTAAGCCATCAAACATCACCAAAACCTTACCTGCTTTGAGCCATTCCTGGAGTTGATGCTGATTGAGGCGATGGATAACATCTCCCTTGTGGAAAAATTCTAGCAGATCCTTGCATTCTCCAGAATTGCGATCGCGATTATAAGTCCGCAGTTCAATCAGCAAGGGAATCGGTAGTTGAATCGCCTTTGTCGGAGGAATTGTCGCCCAATCCAAAGCTAAGTATTGCAGGAAAATCGATTTTCCGGAACCAGGATCTCCCAAAATTACCAGATACCGATAGCGGAAATCTTCCCACATCTCCTGCACCACATCCGCAATCGAGCGAATCGGCTTGTTATAGTAAACTTCCTTATATCTTTCCCAGGCTTGAGGGTCAATTTCGAGTTGCTTATTCTCCTGCCAGGTAAACGAAATGTCGGGTGAGACTTCAATTCTCCCCGTCTCCGCGTCTCCGCGTCCCCGCATCTGCTCATTCCCCCAACTGTTTTTTTCCTCACCCCTCTCCCGCAATCGTCTCTGATGTTCCTTAGGAATTTCGTAAACTTGCGGTAAAAATTCCTGGCATTCCCGCACATTTTGTGCTCTAAATACCTGCTGTACTTTAAGTCTTTGCCGATAATCGTCAACAGTAGTATCCAAGCTATCCAGATTGAGATTAGCATAGCGCTCTTGGAGTCCTTCTTGATAAGATTCCAGGTTAAAGTCGGGAGGAATGCCAGCAATTTGTCTAATCTTGTCTGTAATGATTTGAGTATCACCCTTAAGATCCTCAAGGATCTCCAATTGGAGAATCGCTCTTAATTCCGGTGATTGCCGAATAATCTCCCTTACTGCATCAACATACTTACAAGCAACCCGGTCCCAATTAAATCCAGTCGGCATAACCGGAGGATAATACCTTCCCCAGATTGCTGCTAATTCCTCTCCTTTGATATCACCATCCTTAGCAAAAGCCTTCCCTAACAAAGGTTTAACTTGCTCATTGTGCAGAAACCCCTTAATCCTCACTTGGTACTTATCTCTAATTTCCGCACCAGAAAGGTCACACTTATATTCCAGTTCTAATTCTATGAACCTCAACAATTGCTGTAAAGCTTCCCCTAAAGCTTTTTTCAATACACCATTCTGAGCTGAGGGAACACCAGCTTTAATGCAATCCTTGAAGAAATCCTTGACATAATCTTCCAATGCACCCTTACCTAATTGCAGTATCACCTCTTTCAATACCAAATCTTTCAGGATATAAACTCCCAAGGTTGTCCAAGGTTCCACCATGTTACCACCCCTCAAGGAAAACTGTGCGCCTATATATAAGGTATCACCTTATATCAAGTCCGGTTGCAACGTAGGGGCGTATTGCATACGCCCTGTAATGTAGTATTGCATACGCCCAATGGTTGCGATCGCCTTCAGCACCAGCGAAGCTAATCGCGAGGAAGGAGAGATCCCCGACTTCTTGTCCCTACTTGTAGAAATCATCGCGGTTTTGGCAAAGAAGTCGGGGATCTTGGTTGCGATTACCTTCTTGGAGGGGTCTATATGTGCGCACATTTTCCCATGATAAAATAATACCAAACCATCTAAATTAAGTCAACTCAGTTAATTGTTAACTACTCCCTACGCAAATATTCAAGAATCAGCAACCGCAAATAATCCAGCATCCGAATATAGGCTTTCAGCAGCTGGTAACCTCCATCCGTCGAGAAATAAAAATTAGCGATCGCGGGAACATCAAAGACCCCCATCATTTGCAATCGCTCAATCGCCTCCGGTTCATTCTCAATCCAACCTCGTGCCTGAATTTGGTGAGCATAGCCTCGGATATCTGAGGTTAGCAGTTCAATTTCCTCCAAAATCGTAAATTCTTCCTCAGAACTCGGAACCAAAGCCACAATTTCCTTTCGCTCTTGTTTTGTGTTCTGATAATCAACAGTTAACTGTTCTAACAAATGATTAATGTAATTTACATTAACTTCAGTGCTTGGGACTATGTGTGTTGCTTCAATCATCGTTAACTCCATAAGTAACTATTTTTTCAATACCAAATCTGTCAGGTCTTACAATCAAATATTGATTTCCTTTGCGATAGACAGCAGAACCATCCCGGCGATATCCAGTTTTTGGGACTCGCACTGCTCCTTTCTTGTTGAAGTTATGAGCTTTTCGTAGATATCTTAACGAGTCAAATTTTTTTCTAGAAGCATGATCTAAAATACTCTGAGCCACGCTGATATAGTTGGAAGCATCCCACTCAGCCATATACTGTTCTATCTCAGCAACTTCTGCCTCAGTGTATTTCTTATATAGCTCGACTAAAAATGGATCTAAAGGTGGATCATCCGACATCAATTTTTGCCTCTGGCTGTTTCCTGTAAACGGGGACTAGATGGTACTTAGTTAAGGCTCAAACATTGAAATGGGCAAGAGTGTGGGAAGTGTGGGAAGTGTCAGGGGAAAGGAATCCAAATGCTCCCATCTCTAGAATAAATCAGCTTCCTACTGCTTGGTGGTCAAAGTTTCGCTATCCTAGAGAAAGGACGCGATCGCGTTCCATTCCCAATTCCCAATTCCCAATCCCCAATCCCCATTCTCCATTCTCCATTCTCCATTCTCCATTCTCCATTCCCAAAAATGACACCCAATATATTAGACAAACTCGGCGACTGGAATCCCCAACTCTTCCGGGAACTTAAGGGTCGCCTCAAACTCCGCAATGTATTCATTGCCGCAGGTATTTCCCTCATCGGTCAAATTGTACTGTTGCTGTTTTTTTACAGTCAACTGCCCTTTAACACACATTACCGTAAATACTGCATCGAAAAAATTGATTACCACCAATGCACTAAGGATAGTGCAGGCAATATACTCATCAACTGGCCCGAATGGTGGCACGATCTATTCACTACCTTTTGCTGTATCAGTATCTTTATCCTGTTAGTAGCAGGAACCTATCTACTGATGAGTGACCTTTCCCAGGAGGAACGTCGGGGTACTCTCAACTTCGTTCGCCTTAGTCCTCGCCATGAAGTAAATATTCTCACAGGTAAACTCCTCGGTGTACCTATTTTACTTTATCTGGCCACTATTCTCACCGTTCCCTTACAATTGTGGGCTACAGTTTCTGCGGGGATTCCTTTAGCTAAACTTTTGAGCTTCTGGGCAATTGCTATTGCTAGTTGCCTGTTCTTCTACAGTGTAGCCTTACTTAGCAGTTTAATGAGTCGTGGACAGGGAGGATTTCTACCCTGGTTAGGTACTGGTGCAGTTTGCCTATTCTTAATGCTCATGCTTAATATGGCAACCAATTGGATGCCTGTAACTAATCCTTTAGCTTGGCTGAGGTTATTTAGTCCCTTCGACTCAATCTTCTATCTATTTGGTACTGCTGATGGATATGGCGAAGAGTGGTTCAATTTACAGTAATTGAAGCAGAAAGCCCACTCCTTCTAGGTGTGGGATGAATGCGCAGCACCTTAAGGTGCAGTCTATCTTGTTTTTTGATTAGCAATATATTTTTTGATTGTTTCGGTAGATGCATCA
>JAAHGR010000051.1:4087-23267 GCA_010672425.1 Symploca sp. SIO2E6 | reverse complement strand
TTTGAACGCTATGAACAAATGAATCCTGCTGAATTGGTACTTTCAAGGCTCTAAGGTAGTTCCGATGAAAATGATTAACCACAAAGACACAAAGAGCACAAAGACTAATTGCTGACGAAGGGAGAGATAACCGATTTGCCTCTACTCACCCTTCGTGTCCTTTGTGCCTTTGTGGTTAATTCATTCAACGATTAAAGCGCTACAGAATAACCGAGAGCAGTTTTCACCCTAGTAAGAGTCTGATTAGCCACAGCTTCCGCTTGTTCTCTTCCCTCTCGCAACACTGATTCCAGATATCCCTTCTCCCCCATCACTTCCTGATACTTCTGTTGAATTGGTTTGAGAGCCTCGATTGTGGTTTCTGTCAGTAATGGTTTAAACTGACCCCAGCCCATATCCTGACATTCTTTTGCCACTGCTGCCTTATCTTTACCAGATAGTAAACTATAGAGAGTGAGCAAGTTGTTGCACTCAGGACGTTCAGGATTATCAAACTCTAAACCCTTCACTGGATCAGTTTTACAACGCTTAATTTTCTTTTTAATTTCTTCGGGAGAGTCGAGCAAATTAATCCGGCTTAACTCTGAAGGGTCAGATTTAGACATTTTCCTGGTACCATCGGTTAAACTCATCACCCTGGCTCCTTCCTTCCGAATCAATGGTTCCGGCAGCTTCAATACGGTTTCTTTCTTCTTGCCAAATTGATCATTGATGCGGATAGCAATGTCACGAGTTAACTCGATGTGCTGCTTTTGGTCTTCCCCTACAGGCACTTGATCTGCATCGTAGAGTAAAATGTCAGCTGCCATCAATACCGGGTAATCCAGTAAACCAACACTGACATTTTCTCCTTGTTTGAGAGCCTTTTCCTTAAACTGAATCATCCTCTCTAACCAGTTGAGGGGAGTAATACAGTTGAGTAGCCAAGCGAGTTCACTATGGGCACAGATATGGGATTGTACAAAGATAGTAGAGTATGCTAAATCAATCCCACAAGCCAAGTAGAGTGCGGCTATGGAGTAGGTATCTGCGGCTAGGGTTGCTGGGTTATGAGGTACAGTGATTGCGTGTAAATCAACTACGCAGAAGAAGTTATCGTATTGACCTTGAGATTCAACCCAGTTGCGAATTGCCCCTAGATAGTTACCTAAGTGAAGATTACCAGTTGGTTGAACTCCAGAGAGAACGCGCTGTTTACCCATTGATGTTGGTTAAATATTGGTGTTCAGATGAATGAGTTGCTCTACACCTCAGCCACCGGCAACTGCTGTCAAAATACTCACTTCATCGCCATCCTTGAGGGCAGTATTAGGACCATCTAGGAAGCGGATGTCTTCATTGTTAACGTAAACATTTAAAAAACGATTAAGTTTTTCTCCATTATACAACCGTCCTTTGATACCTGGGCAACTGCTTTCGAGGGAGTCGAATAGTTCGGTAATATCACTGCCGGTAGATTTAACTTCTTTTTCATTGTTGGTGAATTTTTGCAGTGGGGTAGGAATTCTAACTGTGACAGTCATAGATTTGTTGTTGGTTGTTTGTTGTTGGTTGTTTGTTGTTGGTTGTTTGTTGTTCGTTGTTTGTTGTTTGTTGTTTGTTGTTTGTTGTTCGTTGTTTGTTGTTTGTTGTTTGTTGTTCGTTGTTGGTTGTTGGTTGTTTGTTGTTGTAGGGAGCAAGATGCTCCCACTACAACAACAAACAGCAAATTGCGCCTTGAGTATTATATACCTTAAACCAAGACTTGTTGCCATTCGAGGCGTTCGAGAGTGCGGGAACGCTCTAATGCTCGCTCAAAACTATTGAGCTTTGGTTCAATGGTTAGAGGTTCTCCGATGTAGCCTTGGACGGCTTCTTGGGTTTTGAGTCCATTGCCAGTGATGTAGGCGACGGTGGTTTCATCCGGGTCAATTTTGCCCGCTTCTACTAGTTTTTTGAGTACAGCAATTGTAGTACCTCCAGCGGTTTCAGTAAAGATACCTTCAGTTTCCGCCAACAGCTTCATACCTTCAATAATTTCTGCATCGCTGACTGATTCGATGTTACCTCCGGTTTTCTGGGCAATTTCCAGAGCATAGATACCGTCAGCGGGGTTGCCAATAGCAATGGATTTAGCAATCGTATTAGGCTTCACCGGAGTCACAAAATCCCGTCCTTCTTTGAAGGCTTGAGCAATGGGGGAACAACCTTCTGCTTGAGCTCCACTGAAACGAACTGCTTTGTCCTCAACTAGACCAACTTTGATGAATTCCTGGAAGCCTTTGTAGATTTTACCGTATAAAGAGCCAGAAGCGAGGGGAGCAACGATATGATCCGGTAACTGCCAACCTAATTGTTCAGCTACTTCAAAGCCAAGAGTTTTGGAACCTTCTGAATAGTAGGGTCGCAAATTAATATTGACGAATCCCCAACCATGGGTATTGGCCACTTCACAGCAGAGACGGTTGACTTGGTCATAGTTGCCTTGTACTGCCATTACCGTGGGATTATAGATGAGAGTACCCAGGACTTTACCAGCTTCTAGGTCAGCAGGGATAAAGACACAACAATCGAGTCCAGCATGAGCCGCGATCGCTGCTGTAGAATTAGCTAAATTTCCTGTACTAGCACAGGATATGGTTGAGAAACCTAACTCTCTTGCTCTACTTAGGGCAACTGACACTACTCTATCTTTAAAACTGAGGGTGGGCATGTTCACCGCATCATTCTTAATGTAGAGATTTTTTAAACCCAGGCGTCGTGCTAAGCGATGGGACTTAACCAAGGGAGTCATGCCGGTACCAACATCAATGACATTATCAGTGGTTACTGGTAGGAAGGGACGATAGCGCCAAATAGAATTAGGTCCTGCTTGAATGGTCTCGCGGGTTACCTGGCGTCGGATTGCATCGTAGTCATAGCTGACTTCCAGAGGACCAAAACAATTATCTTCACAAATATGTATCGCCTTAGCATCGTACTCCATACCACATTCTTTGCACTTCAGGTTCTTAATAGTGGTAGATGTGTCTGCTGTCTTAGCTGTGGTAGGTGTCCCTGCTGTCTTGGTTATAGTTGCCTGAGTCATAGGTGCAATTTCCCAACTTTTTTCAACACTCGAAATACATTAGCACAGGCTATGATCGGAGTCAACCATACCCGACTTTTTTAGTCGGGATTAATTTTAGCTAAGTAAAAATGCTGCCTTAGGTCTTTCGGCAGTACCTCAGGGTCTTGAGAGGTTTTTTTGTAAATAAAGATTAAGTAAAATGTTTTAATTGAGTTTTATGATTAGAATAGTAGGCTTTGGACTCACAATATTGGAAGCATTAGGTAAAAACCAAGGACAAGTCGTTGTGAGTTCAGCCAAAAAGTAGACATCCAATGGAGTTAAGCAGTATGTCCGCCAAAACTGCCCTAACAACTTCATATATCCAAGTTATGGAAGCAAGTGGCTTCTATCGAAATGGTGTGCCAACATCTGGGGTGCTCGAAACTGCATCACTTCGTAATAATCCCCAACAACTTGACAAACGCATTAAGTATAGTGCAGTCATTAATCCCGAACAGCTAAATGCCACAGCAATTTTTGAGTTATCTGGCTCACCATGCATCTATTTCACCCAACTTGAAGCATCAGATCCAGATCCTCAAGAACTAGCTCGGTTACACCGATTGTCTTGGAATCATGGCTTAGCTCCCATGCTGTGGGTTGTTACTCCGATTAAGGTTTTACTTTATAATTGCTATTCTAAGCCGACAGAAGAAGATAGAAATAATCCAGAGCAGCATCTTATTGAGCTTTTTCAACAGACTGAAGATGGCTTAAAGAAATTAAATCAATATGCCAGCCGCCGTCAAATCGAGTCGGGTGCATTTTGGCGATGGGTGAAAGCCAAGCAAATTGATCGCAAGCAAAGAGTTGACGCTGTTTTAGTTAAAGACTTAACGGATACTGAAGAAATTTTAGTAGAGGATAAGGGTTTAAAGCGTTCTATTGCTCAGAGTCTGTTGATTCAAGCTATTTTTATAGCTTATCTTCAAGATAGAGGGATTATTACTCCTCAGTTTTTGCAAAGTCACTTTGAGTTCAATAGTTTCGCAGAAATCCTTGAAAGTAAGCCAGCTACAGAGCATCTTCTTTCCTGGATAAAAAGAACTTTTAATGGCGATTTACTCTCATTATCCAATGAAGAAACAAACCTAGTCCATCCAGGACATTTGGAAGTTATTCGCAGTTTTATTGGTGGACTCCAAGAACCAAAGACAGGTCAACTGCGTCTGTGGAGAGCCTATGACTTTAAAGTGATTCCAGTCGAGTTAATCAGTGCAATTTACGAGAAATTTATCTATGCAGAAGATGCCAAGTCTGCCAAGGCTCATAGTACCCACTATACACCGATTAATCTAGTTGACTTAGTGCTATCGGAAATATTTAAAGAACTTGATGGCAGTGCCAAAGTTCTTGATCTTGCTTGTGGCTCAGGTGTGTTTCTGGTAGATGCTTTACGACGATTAGTGGTGAAACGTTTAGCCAGAGGGGAGCAGAATTATCGCCAGCTAGTTCGTGATACCCTTTATAATCAAATTTATGGAGTAGATATCAAACACAAAGCAATTCAAATTGCCGCTTTTAGTTTATATCTTACTGCCTTAGAGCTAGATTATGAATTAGAGCAAAATCCTGCCATTTCAGATGATTTGAGATTCCAAGAAATCATTGGTCAAAATTTGTTTGCTAGTGATGCTTTTGATGAAAGTGCAGCATTTAATAGAATAGCACCTTTTGCAAATAAGCAGTTTAGTGCAATTGTGGGTAATCCACCTTGGAAAAAGTCAGGAGCAACTAAATCAGCATCAGAATACTGTGAACGTAAGCGTCCTGATGTAGGATACCCAGAAGGATATCCTACAGCTTATGGTACGCCACCCGATCAAGCATTTTTGTGGCGGATAGGGGATTTTGCTAATACTCGTACTCAAATTGGTCTAATTTTGCATGGCAAGCCATTTTTTAGCAATCACAAAGATGCCAAAAAAGCAAAGAAAGCGCTTTTAACATGCTTTAAACCTAAGGTAATTATTAATTTTTCTAAACTACGCAGAGATCACGTATTTCCCCATTCTGAAGCTCTTGCTATGGTTTTGATTGCAGAATCAAATCCAGCAGAGCCTAAAAATTCATTTTATTTTGTGTGTCCTGAAAGATCTGTAGATTTCAGAAAACATGGAATTCTCGAAATTGGAGCTGAAAATATCAAAAAATTATCAGTATATGGTGTTGCCGATGATGCTGATATGCTTAAGATTGCCACCTGGGGATCTGCTAGGGATTTGTCACTAATCCAACGTCTACGAACATCTTTCTCTTTAATTGAAGATGTAGTGGGTTGTGCACCTAAAAATGGATTTAAAGCCGGAAACAAATATGAAACCCCAATAGAGTTACGGAGTAAAAAATGGCTGCCATCTGGTTCCATGCCTCAATATCAAATTAACGTTGATGAACTAAAAGACCTACCTGAAGAACATTGGAGAATGGATGCTCCTCGTAATCCAAAAATTTACAAAAGTCCATTGGTTATAGTATCACAAAAGGTAGATAATAGTGGAGTATTTTCTGCCTTTAGTCAGGAAGATATCGTTTACACACAAAGGTATTCTGGAATTCCCTGTTTATCCAACTTAGAGCATATAGCTCATTATTTGAATGCCATAATTAATTCATCTCTGGCTAGCTATTTTCTTTTTTTTACCGCTTCATCTTGGGGCGTAGAACGTGATGAGGTTAAAACTCAATATATAGAACGTTTACCGATTCCTCAACTTAATGAAGAGAATGTAGAGGTTAATCAAATTATTGATATTGAGAGACAATTGCGTCAATCCAACTCAAAATCGATTGAGAGAGAATTAAAGCAAAAGTTAAATGCAGTAGTATACAGTCTTTATAATGTGGAGCCAACAGAACAGGTTCTAATTGAGGATGCAAATAAGATCACAATTGACCTCTATATGAATAAAGAGCAGTCTACAGCACTGAAAAGACCCAAGCATGAAGAGTTAGCAAAGTATGCCAAACAGTTAATGGGAGTAATCCTGCCATTTCTGAAGACAGTTAATGAAAGAACTATAGTTGCTGAAGTTATTGATGTTGGTAAAGCACCACTACAGGTAGTTAAGTTCAGTATAGTGCCTGCATCAAGTCAGCAGCCTCTGGTACAAACTTTACCAAGTCAGGAATTAGAAACTGTGCTTCAGAGAATTGCTGAACAATTACCACAGAAAATCGCTGATCGTATTTATACAAGACGAGACTTACGAATTTATACTGGAGAAGATATATATATCGTTAAACCTGCTAAACGCATGTATTGGACTCGTTCAGCTGGTTTAAATGATGCAGATACGATACTGTCTGAATATTTAAGGACAAATCATGCTTCCATATCATCAAACCAGTCATAATTCCTCAATTAACCTTCTTCACTTATTCCTTTCCTGGTAGCTAACCTTTTAAGAAACAAGGCAGAAGGCAGAAAGTAGTGCGATTTTCTCCCTACTGGGAGTCCCAGACAGTTGCTTGGTTGTGAAAAGATCTACAATAAAAGGTTCAAGCCTTTGAACAAGGGGACTTGAACACTATCCTTTAGATAATCAACGATCGCCTTTGCTGATGAGTGAGAGAACATTATTTGATAAAGTTTGGGACTCCCATACTGTCGGGATTCTACCTTCGGGGCAAACCCAGTTATTCATCGGGTTACACTTAACTCACGAAGTTACTAGTCCTCAAGCCTTTGCCATGCTGCGGGAGAGGGAACTGAAAGTGCTGTTTCCAGAACGCACTGTAGCTACAGTAGATCATATCGTTCCCACAGATAATCAAGTTCGTCCTTTTGTTGATGTCCTAGCAGAAGAGATGATGCAGGCTTTGGAGAAAAACTGTAAAGACTACGGAGTGCGATTTTATAACATTGGCTCCGGTAATCAAGGCATTGTCCATGTGATTGCACCGGAACAGGGTTTAACCCAACCAGGAATGACGATCGCTTGTGGGGATTCTCACACTGCGACTCATGGTGCCTTTGGTGCGATCGCTTTTGGCATTGGTACTTCTCAAGTCCGGGATGTCTTAGCTTCCCAAACTTTAGCACTATCTAAGCTCAAAGTTCGCAAAGTTGAAATCAACGGTAAATTGCAACCTGGAGTCTACGCCAAAGATGTGATTCTCCACATTATCCGCAAGTTAGGTGTTAAAGGTGGCGTTGGCTATGCTTATGAGTTTGCCGGTACTACCTTTGAGCAGATGACCATGGAAGAGCGAATGACCGTCTGCAATATGGCAATTGAAGGTGGTGCTCGTTGTGGTTATGTTAACCCAGATGAAGTAACCTTTGCCTACCTCAAAGGTAGAGATTTTGCTCCTCAAGGAGAAGATTGGGACCAAGCAGTAACTTGGTGGCAGAGTATCCGTTCTGATGAAGATGCAGTCTATGATGATGTAGTCAGTTTTGATGCTGCCGAAATTGCACCAACCGTTACTTGGGGGATTACACCAGGTCAAGGAATTGCGGTCAATGAAGTGATTCCCCTACCCGATACCATGTCAGAAAGTGACCGTGCGATCGCTCAAGAAGCCTACAACTATATGCACCTAACTCCAGGAGAACCGATTCAAGGCACTAAAGTTGATGTCTGCTTTATCGGTAGCTGCACCAATGGCAGACTTAGTGATTTGCAAGAGGCAGCCACATTTGCTGAAGGTAAGCAGGTAGCCCAAGGAGTCAAGGCGCTGATTGTACCAGGTTCAGAACGAGTTAAACAAGAAGCAGAAGCCAAAGGACTAGATAAAATCTTTCTCCAAGCAGGCTTTGAATGGCGGGAACCAGGATGTTCCATGTGTCTAGCGATGAACCCTGACAAACTCCAGGGTAGTCAGCTAAGTGCTTCTTCTTCTAATCGTAATTTCAAGGGACGCCAGGGTTCTTCCACTGGACGCACCCTGCTGATGAGTCCCGCGATGGTAGTAGCTGCAGCTGTCAAGGGTGAAGTTGCTGATGTGCGGGAGTTGTTGTGAGCTCTCGATAAAGAAACCGGGTTTCTCTGGTCAGAATTGAGCTATATTGAGCTATTGTCGATAGCGGCAGCAGAAACCCGGTTTCTCAATTTCAGGAACAAAGAAGGAAGCAATTTTATGCTCAAGAGGATTTATATAGATAACTTTAAATGTCTGGTAAACTTTGAAATTAAGTTTGAAGATAATATTAGTCTGTTTCTGGGAGCTAACGGCTCAGGTAAAAGTACCGTTTATACGGCATTATTAAGACTTAAATCCTTGATCTTAGGTGGTTATCAAGTTAATCAAGTTTTTCAAATAACAGATTTAACTAGATGGGAAAATCGTTTACTGCAAAAAATTGAATTAGATGTGCAAGGAAATGGAGGAATTTATAAGTACTCACTAGAGATTGAACATCAAAGAGATCTTTCTCCTGCAAGACTGCATCGTGAAAGCTTAACTTTTAATGCTCAACCAATTGCTAATTTCAGTACTAGCATCGACCAAGGTAGACCTATTGGTCAGGCAACTATATACGTTGACGACCCTAACCAGCCAGGAATGCCAATTCCGTTTGACTGGTCACGTTCTGTCGTAGGTTTGCTACCTGAGGCATGGAATACTCAAAAACTAACTTGGTTTAAAAAATGGCTCACCCGGCTTTTGATTATACACATTGATCCTTTGCGGATGAGTGCAGAGAGCCGTCAAGAAGATCCTTATCCAGCATGGGATATGTCAAACTATGCAGCTTGGTACAGTTATCTTTCTGGTGATCAAGGTAAAATTTTTAATTTAACACTAGAATTAAGAAAAATTCTAGATGGATTCGATGCTTTTAAGAATGAGCCAATTGGAGGAGCAAAAGTTTTATCATTATCCTTTCCCCAACTCAGTAAACACCCCTATAAATTCACTGAAATTTCCGATGGTCAAAGAGCATTAATTGCCCTGTATACATTAATATATTGTGCCCCAGATGAAGATTATACCTTGTGTATTGATGAACCAGAGAATTTTCTAGCTTTACCAGAAATACAGCCTTGGCTGCGTACACTTTTCGACCAATGTTCAGACGAAGGAAGTAAAGGGCAAGCTATAATCATTTCTCATCACCCAGCATTAATCAACTATTTGGCTAGTAGTTCAGGCTATTGGTTCGACAGAACAGACGAGGGTCTCATCCTTTTACAAACAATTACATATGAGCAAGATGGTGGATTATCCCTAGCTAGGCTCATACAACTTGGGTGGATTTATGACGAATAAAAACAAAGAAATAGAAGTAACTATTTTATGTGAAGATATTGCTCACGAACGATTTATCACACAGTATTTGATCAAATGCGGTTTTGATAAGGATAAAATTAAAGATTTTGATAACCCTAAAGGAAGAAAAATCAACAATAACAATGACTTTATCCTTAAACACTATGCCTCCGTTGTCAAGAGCTACAGGAGCAAAAACTTCCAAAATCGTGCAGTAGTCGTAATGATTGATGCGGATGAGCGTAGTATAGATGAGAGAATACGAGAACTGAATATAGCTTTGGACAAGGAGAAAGGTAAGTTAAATCAAGACTTACGCCTGCCCAAGGAGAAAATTGCAATTTTTGTACCAGCTAGAAATATAGAAACACTGTTGGTTTCGGTGACAGGCAAGATGCCTGTTCCACAAGGAGTTAATGAAGAGAATTTAGTACAAATTAGGTATTTGCGATCAGCTTCGCTGGTGCCCAAAGCAATCGCGAGATATCCAATCATCACATTACAGATATCCCACATATCCCACATATTGCAAATATCACACATCTTGTAGGGGCGGGTAATGGGAAAATCTAGCCTATTTAGCCCGAATATTCCTTTTCATACCCGCCCTTGTCGATATCCTTTAGGTTAACGTAACCAACTGCGAGGTTATCGCGAGGGCGGGTGCGAGTTCCAAAGTTATCGTAAAATGCGATAAGATTTCTCTAAACTCGCCCCTACGAATATACAGAATTTTTCCTAATTCTCAATTCTACATTCTACATTCTACATTCTCCGACCCGCCCCTACGAATATATGGAATTTTTCCTAATGCCCAATTCTACATTCTACATTCTACATTCTACATTCTACATTCTCCGACCCGCGATCGCTTACTGCACCAGAGCAACTGATCGCTTAAACTAGGAAGCGATCGGTTGCTATCTCACTTCCTCATGTCCACAGTTGCTAACTTCGGGAAATTATTGGTAATCAATATAGTGGCCTTGCTGATTAGCAGATTAGCAAACTCCCTATTCGTCGGGAACTTGGATGCTCGCTTAGTTTTAGTTGTGACTTTGGTTTTAATCGGGGTGTGTGCTGTTATCGAATCGAGTACTCCTACCGCAAATGCAAAATCTACAAGTTGGCGCTGGCTGAAAGATTGGCTACCGATTGGAGTTATTGGCTTTACTCTGGGTCTAGGAATTCATTATCTCTGGAAAGGTCCATGGATCTTGGGAGTTACTTTTCTGGTTTTAACCCCATTTCCCCTGCCATTACCAATTATTGTTCGGTTTATCAATAAACTCAGACAAAAAATCAAGGAAAGGCTAAAGCCGCGAGTAGATGACAAAATAGATAGCCTTGCAGAAAATGTTGTCACCAAAGTTGAGGAAATCGAATTTAAGCCCGCATATTACCAAAGCTTAATCTATACCTGTCGAGACTATCAGACAAAGGGATTGGATAAAGACCGTATCCTGAAACTGGAGAAGGTGTTTGTGCCACTTAAGATTGCTTCCAAGGAGGCGGTTCAGGTAGACTCCAAAATGATTCAGCAGGTGAAGGGAAAAGCAGAAAACCCTAAGGAGAAGCAAATCTGGGATTTTTTAGCAGCGATGAGTCAATATCCGGCATTTCGACGCATGGCAGTATTGGGCGCACCAGGTTCTGGTAAAACTACACTCCTCAGACATTTGACCCTTACTTATGCTAACCAACAAGAGCGAGAACTACATCCTAAAGCGCCAAAACTGATTCCGGTGTTGTTGTATCTCAAAGATGTGCGTCAGGTGATTGCCGAGAACCAACCACCTTTGGCAGAGTTAATTACTGAACAGGTGAAACGGCAACGCAAACGTCAGCCTCTCAACCCACCACCTAACTGGTTTGCCGAGAAATTAAGTCAAAATGCATGTTTAGTAATGCTGGATGGGTTGGATGAGGTAGCGGATGAAAGCCAGCGCCAACAGGTGAGCCGTTGGGTGGATGAGCAGATGGAGGCATATCCCGATACTCCTTTTATTCTCACTTCTCGACCTTTTGGTTATCAAAGTGCGCAGCTACAACAAGGAGTAACAGTCTTAGAAGTGCAACCGTTTAACCTCAAACAAGTACAACATTTTATACACAGCTGGTATCTGCAAACGGAGGTAATGAGTCGAGCCGGAGAAGAAGATTTGGGGGTGCAGGAAGAAGCTGGACAACAAGCTGATGACTTAATCGAGAGGGTGAGAAAAAGCTCACCCCTAGCCGCAATGGCAGTTAACCCTTTGCTACTCACCATGATTGCCACTGTTCACCGTCGCGGTAGTGCCTTGCCGGGAAAACGGGTCGAACTGTATAAGGAAATTTGTCAGGTTTTGTTAGAAAAGCGATTGAGAGCGAAGAAGATTTACGAGCCTCTAACTGCAAGCCAAAAGCAATCAGTGTTGCAAGTGCTGGCACTGGCGCTTATGCAAAATAAAACTCGTGAATTTACCTTGTCTCTAGGAATTTCTCTAATTCAAGACAAGTTGGCAGAGGTGGCTGGTAGTGCCGCGAATTCCGAGAAGTTCCTTAAGCAAATCAAGGATATCAGTGGCTTGTTAGTGGAAAAAGAGCTGGGGGTTTATGAATTTGCTCATCTGAGTTTTCAGGAATATTTGGCTGCTGTTGAGATTAAGGAAACAAATCAAGAGGAGCTCTTAATTAGGAATATTAATAATCCCTGGTGGACTGAAACCATCCGTCTCTATGCTGCTCAAACAAATGCTAGTAAACTCATTCGTAAAGTCCTCGCTTTAAGTTCTCCCTCAGTGGAGGCTATGGCACTAGCTTATGATTGCCTAGAAGAGGGATTGAGTGTTGATCCAGAGGTTCAGCAACAACTAGAAGCCAGGTTGGAGGCAGATTTAGAAAGCCAATGAGTGCAAGATTCCAGTTAGCAGCTAACGTACTGCTATCCCGACGACTAAACAATCTCGTGCGAATCGAGGAGAATGTCGAAATCGACTTGAGCTACATTACTTGTGCAGAATATCAGCTGTTTATTGATGAGAAGCGCCAAGTAGGTGAAAATCGCCAGCCGGCTCATTGGCCAGACTACAGGTTTCCCTCTGGAAATGCTAGAGAGCCGATTACTGGAGTAAGAGCTAGTGATGCCCAAGAGTTTTGTGAATGGTTGACTCAGCATTCTGTCCTGGGGTTCAGGTATAGACTACCTACTTTAACGGAAGCCGAGGAGAATCCAGCTACAGAACAACAGATTGGCTGCTGGTGCAATGATGCTGGAAAGCAAGTGATTGCCGGAATAGAAGCAACTCAGTTGCAGGACTGGCACAACAATTTAGCTAAGGTTACGATTCTTAATCGTGACCTCTACCAAGACCTCCACCGAGATTTCGACCGAGACCTCTACCAAGATCTCCACCGAGAACTCCACCGAGAGCTCCACCGAGTCCTCTACAGAGTCCTTGACCGAGACTTCAACCGAGTCCTCCACCGAGTCCTCCACCAAAATCTCAACCAAGTCCTCAACCGAGACCTCAACCGAAACTTCTACAGAGACCTCAACCGAAACTTCTACAGAGATCTCAACCGAGTCCTCAACCGAGATCTCTACAGAGACATCCACCGGGATCTCTACGGAGATCTCTACGGAGACCTCGACGAAGACTTCTACGGAGACCTCAAGCGAGACCTCTACCAAGTCCTCTACCAAAGAATTGAAGCAAACAAAGCTAGTGATTTCCTAATTTTGTACTTCCCTCTAGTTTTTTTTATTGTTATCTATCAGATGTTGTCAATGGCCTATCAGGCGAAATCCCAAGATGGAGAAGCACTAGAGCAAATTAATGTAAGCCGTCAAGAGAGTGAAGCGATTAGTCGCAAGTATCAAGAAAAGATCGATGACATTTATCCCCTTTATCTTTACTTAGTATTACAAGATGAGCGACAAGCAGGACGGATACCAGTGTGGGAAAGTATTAGGATAGTTAGAGAGAATTTAGAATTGCTGTAGGTGTTAGGTGTTAGGTAAAGGTCAAATGGTGGTAGTACACTAAAAAGTTTTCGTTACTTGCAAGGGAAATATTAACCAAATGCCAGGAGCACCCAAAAAAACAGGAGAGCTTATCAACAAGCGCTACAAAGTTATCCGTCCTCTTTCAGAGGGAGGACAGGGTATTACTTATATAGTTAGAGATGAGCAATCAAATATTCCTAATTTTTATGTAATTAAGCAACTTAAACAACATGATAAAAACTCCGTGAATGCTAGGACAATTGAGATATCAATTAAGCGCTTTAAGCAAGAAGCAGATATTTTGGAAGATCTTACAAAAGATGGTGTTCCTCAAATACCTCGCTACGAGAACTATTTCGAGCGAGAGAAAGAGTATTACTTGGTACAAGAATTTATTCAAGGAAAGACCCTAAAAGAGATACTCTATGATGTAAAACGCCTCAATAAGTTTCAAGTTATTGCTTTTTTGCAAGATGTCCTAAACATCTTAAGCCGTATCCATGGCTATTATATCACCCCTAATAACAATGTAATGTATCACCGCGATATCAAGCCTAGCAATTTAATGTGGCAAGAAGATAAAGGTCACATGGTGATTCTTGATTTTGGCACTACTAAATACAAGCATTTGACAGTAACAGGATTTGAAGCTTATGGGACACCACCATATGCAGCCCCTGAATTATGGGTAGGAAATGTTTATCCTAGTAGTGATATATATTCCCTGGGAGTTACAGCAATACAAGCTTTAACTGGTAAGCCTCCTCGTGGAGATAGTAACATCAATGAATCTGATCGAGGATTGATTGGTGATGACCTAGCAGACATTTTGGAAAAGATGATCCGCTCAAAAGCTCAAGAGCGCTACCAATCTGTACAGGAAGTTCTTGATGTACTTAAGCCCCTTAGTCTAGTTGGCAATGTATTGAGACAGAGATATCGAATTACTCGAGTCGTGGACTATCTCAATCAAGAAAATTTTAATACAGAAACTATTAATCATACATACATAGCCATAGATACAAGGACATTTTCCCGAGAGGTAATTATTCGAGAATTTTGCCCTCAACGTCAAGATACACAGGTATTACAAGAAGCCCAGGGGATTTTTAATGAAGAGTGCCGAAAATTAGAGGAAATCAGTAGTTTCAAGATAGCCATACCTCGACTATTAGACTATTTTTATGAAGACTCCAAATTTTATATTGTTTATCAAGTTATTCTAGGCAGGTATTTAAATCAAGATATTTTCTTCAACCAGGAGTTAAAGCATAATTGGAGAGAACAGCAAGTTATTCAATTTCTTAAAAATATACTCTCAACTTTAGCATCTATGCATGATTGTGATTGCTTACATCTTGATATCAAACCATCTAAAATACTTACCACAGACCAAGATACAGTTTACTTGACTGGGGCAGCAAGAATTGAAGAAATAGCTAATTTATCAAGTAACCCTCACGGAGGTATAATGATAACAACCCCCGTGGGAACAGCAGACTATATGCCACCGGAACAACAAAGAGGACATTATTTTCCTAATAGTGACCTATATTCCTTGGGAATAACGGCGATACAACTTCTAACTGGTAAAGAGCCCCAAACAATCAAAACTGATAAGGTTAGTAAAAATTTATGGCCTAGGAATATCAGAGTTCAAACCGGACTGAAAAAGATTTTGGAGCAGATGGTAGATGAATCACCTATTCAAGGAAGGCGCTATCAATCAGCTCAAGAGGTTATAGATGATCTCAATAAGTTACCAAAATCTGATGAGTCTTTTTTTCCTATCAATAGCATTAAAAATAGAGGTGCCTTTCGGTCGATAATTGCTGCTATATTCGTTATAGTCGCCGGGTTATTTCTTGTTTCACTTCCTCGGTTGCAGGTTATAATCAAACACAATCAAGCCACGGATAAGCTTGGAGAAGCAGAAGAAACAACTGATATCAATACTAAAACATTGTTATATAAATCAGCCTTAGAAGAATTTAATAATATTCTTGAGAAGAAACCTAATTTTTACCAAGCTAGGGTTTCCAAAGCTTATATTATGGGTAAATTAGATTTTCCTGAGAATGAAATAAAAACAGAATGTCAGCAAGCTATTAAAGATCAAGACAAATTTGCAGGAGCTTACAATTGTTTAGGAGAAGTTTTCAATAGATCTGGAAAGAGAAGGATTACTAGTGACATAGAGGCAGCTAGAAGAGACTTTAAGGATGCTATATTTTACTATGAGCGGGCAATTGAGTTCGATGCTCCAGAAAAATATAATTTTAACGATGGTCTGACGAAACATTTAGCTTTGTATAACAGGGGCGAAGTTTACGGAGAATTGAAGCAATTGGCAACAGAACCACAGCAGCAATTAGAATATTGTAAACTAGCAAAAGAGTCTTTTGAAGAGGCATTGCAAGCAAAACCTGATTTTGCAGCAGCTAAGCAAGAGATAGAAAAAATAGGTGACTGTTCATCAAGCACGGGAATGTAAAATTTAGAATTGAGAGTAGTGCGAGCATCTTGCTCGCTTTTCGGTAATTCAACAGCCGTAGGGTGGGCATTGTTAACAACCTTCAACAGTAGTGCTCAGATTTCCTGACAATGCCCACCACAATTTTCTCCCCCAAGAGGAACTCGTGGGCAAAAAATGGTAATCTATCGGTTCAATGGTTAAAGATTTCCAATTTGCCCACCCTACAAGAGAAAGCGATCGCTATCCATAATTTCTCTACGGCGAGAACTTGGTGTTGGGTTGCGCTTCGCTTCACCCAACCTACATGATGGAGAATGGAGAGTAGTGCTTTGCATCTTGCTCGCTTCTCGGTAATTCAACAGCCGTAGGGTGGGCATTGTTAACAACCTTCAACAGTAGTGAGCAGATTTCCTGATAATGCCCACCACAATTTTCTCCCTCAAGAGGAACTGGTGGGCAAAAATGGGTAATTTATCGGTTCAATGGTTAAAAATTTCCAATTTGCCTACCCTACCAGAGAAAGCGATCGCTATCCATAATTTCTCCACGGCGAGAATTTGGTGTTGGGTTGCGCTTCGCTTCACCCAACCTACATGATGGAGAATGGAGAGTAGTGCTTTGCATCTTGCTCGCTTTGCGGTAATTCAACAGCCGTAGGGTGGGCATTATTAACAACATCCAATGGTAGTGATCAGAATTTCCTGACAATGCCCACCACAATTTTCTCCCCCAATAGGAATTGGTGGGCAAAAATGGGTAATTTATCAGTTCAATGGTTAAAGATTTCCAATTTGCCCACCCTACAACTCTTAAAGCGATCGCTATCCATAATTTCTCCACGGCGAGAACTTGTTGTTGGGTTGCGCTTGCGCTTCACCCAACCTACATTATGGAGAATAGAGAGTAGTGCTTTGCATCTTGCTGGCTTTTCGGTAATTCAACAATGGTGGTGCGATCGCGAATCTTACCCAAACCAAATAAAATTATAAGATGTAGGGGCGGGTTTAGCTCATTGGTTGGTTGATACCGAAAGATGGTAGGTGAACCCGCCCCTACAGGAGCATCCAGAGAAAGAGATCGCTTTGAGAATGTAGAATTTAGAAAAAAACAATTCTACATCCTACATTCTACATTCTAAATTTCTTTTTGCTCTCCAAACTGCGCCAATAGTCCCTCACGAGATAATTGCCAAATTAATTGGGTAGATTCCTTAGTTGGCAATTGGCTCAAAGGCTCAACAATTTGGGATAATTCCCCATCTATTTCCCCAAATTTTACCTCCAACATACTTTCAATCATAAGACGCATCGCTTGTTGCATCCCTTGTTGTATACCTTGTTGTATACCTTGTTGCTCCCCTTCCCGAAGAGCTTCTTCCCGCCATTGCAAATACAAAGGTGATAATTTCATAATTAAATTCTCCTCGTCGTCATCTAATTGTTTAGTTGCTTGTAGGTTGGCTTTTAAGTTGGTCAATAATTTGAGGGCATTTAACCTAATGGGATTCGTTATAGGTAGTGCCTTGATTTCATCAATGGCTTTCTCTTGAACTCTCCCCTTACCTAACAATCTAATCCAAAGAGTATCTTTAGTTCGGGGTAACTTATGAATAGCGACAATCGCCGTGCGGAAATACTCTGGTAAAAAATAGATTCCCTCTCCCCAATCGTCTAGATCAATTTTAGCTCCAAATCCTTTAAGTAGGGATGGTGAAGCAGTTGGGGAAAGAATCCACAGACGAGGTAAACTCTCCTGTAGCAGTTGCTGTTTATTCCGATTGGCTTCCCGTTGAAACTCTCCCCACACGATCAGCAGCTTTAACAAACAATTATAGATATCTATAATGGTAGCAGCATTACGGAACGGTTCAAACAGAGCAGGGGTCGTGGCCAAACGTCCCAGCAATCCTAAGGCTTTTGGAGGTAAATTGGTTAGGGTGTTCGGAGCAAACCAAACATCGATTTCTCGAACTTCCCCTGCAACACGGCGGGGGGCTTTCACCTCACCCAAAGGAGCTAGTAATTCTTCTAGATACTCCTTGGCAAATTGGTCATGAGCAAACCGGGTCATTGATTCATGATGATTAATTTTCTTACAATAATTATAGCACTTATTAAACAAGTAACAATGCAAAATATGCTCTTGTATTTAGGAATAATTATTGATTTATCGTCTATTAAATATACTTATTAATTGTAGTGACTAATATGCCTGATCTCACTGAAAATGTAACGAATTTTACCCAATTGCCCCAATAGTAACTGGTGGGCAAAAATGGTAATTTATTAGTTCAATGGTTAAGGATTTCCAATTTACCCACCCTACGAAAGGGAGCAATCGCTATCTCTAATTTCTCCATCGCGAGGTGTTGGGTTGCGCTTTGCTTAACCCAACCTACATTAACCCGCCCCGGCTGATACATCAATTGTCCCACCAGGGCGGGTTTAGATTATTGGCTGGTTGATACCGAAAGATGGTAGGTGAACCCGCCCCTACAGGAGGCTCCATTAAATATGGTGGTGCGATCGCCAATATCAGCTAAATCAAATAAAATCACAAGATGTAGGGGCGGGTTCACCCATTCGCTGGGCAATGCAGCGATAATTTCCCGAAACCCGCCCCGGCTGATACACCAATTGTCCCACCAGGGCGGGTTTAGCTCATTGGTTGGTTGATACCGAAAGATGGTAGGTGAACCCGCCCCTACAGGAGGCTCCATTGAATATGGTGGTGCGATCGCCAATATTACCAAAATCAAATAAAATCACAAGATGTAGGGGCGGGTTCACCCATTCGCTGGGCAATGCAGCGATAATTTCCCATTACCCGCCCCGGCTGATGATACACCAATTGTCTCACCAGGGCGGGTTTAGCTCATTGGCTGGTTGATACCGAAAGACGGTAGGTGAACCCGCCCCTACAGGAGGCTCCATTAAATATGGTGGTGCGATCGCCAATATCAGCTAAATCAAATAAAATAATCAGATGTAGGGGCGGGTTCACCCATTCGCTGGGCAATGCAGCGATAATTTCCCATTACCCGCCCCGGCAGATGATACACCAATTGTCCCACCGGGGCGGGTTTAGATCATTGGTTGGTTGATACCGAAAGATGGTAGGTGAACCCGCCCCTACAGGAGGCTCCATTGAATATGGTGGTGCGATCGCCAATATCAGCTAAATCAAATAAAATAATCAGATGTAGGGGCGGGTTCACCCGAAACTGGGCAATGCAGCGATAATTTCCCATTACCCGCCCCGGCAGATGATACACCAATTGTCCCACCGGGGCGGGTTTAGCTCATTGGCTGGTTGATACCGAAAGATGGTAGGTGAACCCGCCCCTACAGGAGCATCCATTGAATCTGGTGGTGCGATCGCCAATATTACCAAAATCAAATAAAAT
>JAAHGR010000051.1:0-4077 GCA_010672425.1 Symploca sp. SIO2E6 | reverse complement strand
GTCCCACCGGGGCGGGTTTAGCTCATTGGCTGGTTGATACCGAAAGATGGTAGGTGAACCCGCCCCTACAGGAGCATCCATTGAATCTGGTGGTGCGATCGCCAATATTACCAAAATCAAATAAAATTATAAGATGTAGGGGCGGGTTCACCTGAAACTGTGCAATGCAGCGATAATTTCCCATTACCCGCCCCGGCAGATGATACACCAATTGTCCCACCGGGGCGGGTTTAGATCATTGGTTGGTTGATACCGAAAGATGGTAGGTGAACCCGCCCCTACAGGAGGCTCCATTGAATATGGTGGTGCGATCGCCAATATTAACCAAATCAAATAAAATCACAAGATGTAGGGGCGGGTTCACCTGAAACTGGGCAATGCAGCGAGGATTTCCCATTACCCGCCCCGGCAGATGATACACCAATTGTCCCACCAGGGCGGGTTTAGATTATTGGCTGGTTGATACCGAAAGATGGTAGGTTAACCTGCCCCTACAGGAGGCTCCATTGAATATGGTGGTGCGATCTCGCCAATATTAACCAAACCTATAAGATCCCTGACTTCTTCTTAGGGGAAGTCTAGTAATCACCATCTTCAACCAAGAAGTCGGGGATCTATTTCCCTCAGCAGTCTACCTTGTCATACGTAAACCATCAAATTAACTTTTCCAGTTTTGTTTGGCTCTAGTAAATATTTCGTCTAGTTGTTGCTCTTCATAAATCTCACGGGAGATTTCTACATAGTCTGTTGAATTTTGGTTCATCAGCGCTAGGAATCGCAGCGTAGTTGCCATACCTAGTTCTTTCTTGAGGAGTGCGATCGCTTTGACTCGTAACTGAGTATCATTCATAGTACGGGTTGAGTTTGTCATGGTCTTTCTTGTCGGATGTAGTCAACTGGATTCATTACTTCAAACCCTAGGGTGAGTTTTCTCGCTTGTCGCATCAGAGCATCATCACAAGTGAGGAAGAAATTTGCCCTAGCGTTGATGGCACATGCCACATGAAGAATATCTTTCGCCGAGAACTTTCCTTGATAATTTCCATAAACCCGCCCCGGCTAACGATACACCAATTGTTCCACCGGGGCGGGTTTAGATTCTTGGTTGGTTGATACCGAAAGATGGTAGGTGAACCCGCCCCTACAGTAATACTGCTCGGTTAAGGGAAGATGGAGAAGGAAATTGAGAATTGAGAATTGAGAGTAGTGCGAGCATCTTGCTCGCGTCTTGTTTTACTTAGTAGCTTATATCAAGTCCGGATAATTACTTATAAATCCCTTCTACCTTGTAACCTTCTTCCTTCCCTTGGATCCCTCGAACCTTCTGCCCTGGAGCCTTATTGCCACCAAAGTGTAAGTATTCAACCGGACATGATATTAGTGATTATAGGCGCACACCTATTCCATTGTTCAAATAATAGCAAAAAATCATCAAAATAACAACCAATCAAAGATTTTTACCAGAAACTGTTCAACTTATTTCTGCTCAATGCCTTACTGGCAGGATGCCAGTTCCACAATGGATATGTCACTGGCTCCTGAACTCCAGAATCCCCTCTCTTTGAAAAGGAGATATCAATTACCCCATCGAAAAATCGCACTACCCCAAGTCAAACCAGCACCAAAACCAGCAGTAGCAATCACCTCTCCCGGTTGAATCTTGCCTTCCCGCACTGCTTCATCTAGTGCCAGAGGAATAGAAGCCGCTGAGGTATTGCCATAATGAGCAAGATTACTCAAAACCTTCTCCTTAGAAATCCCCAGCCGTTGAGCAACGGCATCAAGAATCCGCTGATTGGCTTGGTGTAACAGCAGCCAGTCTACCTCCTCAGCAGTGATATTGGCCCGGAATAAAGCCTTTTCTATGACTTCCGGCACCTTTTGCACTGCAAAACGATAAACTTCCTTACCGTTCATGGCAATTGGTCGATAAGTACCCTGGCCAACGACAACATCCTTGACAAGTTCTCTATTTTGTGCATTATATTCCAACTGTAGACAGCTATTTTGAGTGCCATCGCTGCGGAGTTCAAACCCCAACAAGTGATCACGCTCATTAGCTTGTAGAACTACGGCTCCCGCACCATCCCCAAATAATACACAGGTACTCCGGTCTGACCAATCTACCCACCGAGAAAGAATATCAGCCCCAATCAGCAAGACATTCTGGTAAACTCCAGTCTGGATAAATTGGGATGCCGTCACCAAACCAAAGACAAACCCAGAGCAAGCTGCGGTTAAATCAAAAGCCACCGCCTGTGATGCTCCTAGTGATGCCTGAACTTGGCTAGCACTACCAAACAAGTCATCCGGAGTCGAAGTTGCCAGAATAATTAGATCCAGGTCTGTTGGGGCAATTCCCGCCATCGCGATCGCTTTTTGGGCTGCTTTCGTGGCAATTGCCCTCAAACTACCTTCAGTATCTGACAGATGCCTTTCCCGAATTCCTGTCCTAGCAGTAATCCACTCATCAGAAGTTTCCACCATCTGGCTGAGTTGATGGTTGTTGAGAGTCACTTCTGGTGTGGCAGAACCGCTCCCAGTAATAGCAATGCCTATTCCTAGTTGATTCAAGACAATTCTCCGTTAGTTGCTCAAATATGCAACAAGCTTAAGGTTATTGGTCCTTAACAACTAGCCACTTCAGTTGTCTGAACTGGCTTTTGATGAGGACACAGATGAGAAATTATTGGATTGAATGCGCTCTAGTACCTGGTTATCAATCGCTTCTTTTGCTAAACGAATGGCATTAAAAATCGACGGAGCTTGGGAACTACCGTGACTAATAATACAAATTCCTGCCACCCCCAGGAGTAGTCCTCCTCCATGTTCTGCATGATCAATACGCTGCTTCAGTCGCTTGAGGTTGGGTTTGAGCAACCCGATACCTAGCGGTCCTCGCCATCCTTGAGGTAATTCCTCCCGGAGCATTTGCAGCAGAATCTCCCCTACCGCTTCGGCAAACTTGAGTAAAACATTACCCACAAAACCATCACAGACAATCACATCGAAAGTACCGGAGAGAACATCTCTACCTTCAGCGTTACCAAGGAATGCCACTCTAGGATTCTCTTGCAGTAGCTGGTAGGTGCGGATAGCTACATCATTACCTTTACAATCTTCTTCCCCAATATTGAGTAGTCCAACTTTGGGTTCACTAATACCCAAGACATATTGACTATATACCGTGCCCATTACAGCAAACTGCTCCAAATATTTAGGGCGACAATCTACATTGGCTCCTACATCTAGAACCAGTACTGGTTTACCTGCTATCATGGTCGGAAAAACCGCACCAATTGCTGGACGGTCAATGCCTTTTAGGCGACCTAAGCGTAGTAGAGCAGCTGCCATCACTGCTCCAGAGTGACCAGCTGAAACCACAGCATCAGCCCGCTTTTGCTTGACTAAGTTCATTGCCACATTGATCGAAGCCTTGGGTTTCCGCTTCAAGCTCACCAAAGGTTCCTCATCCATGGCAATGATATCTTCAGCAGCTACAATTTCCAGTTTGTAGGAACTGGTGTGTTGCTTGAGGTAAGATTCGATTTGGGGAGGATCACCCACCAACAAAACTTCTACGCCCAATTCAGCCTGTGCCCTAATAGCTCCAGCAATGATTTCCGCCGGGGCATGATCCCCTCCCATAGCGTCAATTGCAATTCTTGCGCGAGTCGATGCCATTGCTCATGCGTTATATAAACATTCCAAATTTTACCAGAAGCTCTTCAAATAACTTAAACTTTATGTTTATCAAAATAAATACCTTCGGAAAAAAACGATAACCTCCGTAATACGGAATAGAGAACTGTGCAAGAGAGAGCGTGATGTTAAATAGATTTGGTGCTGGATTAGTAACCTTGGGCTTAATGGCTGCACTATTCAAGATTATGGGTACGCAATTAGCAACCCCAATGATAGCCGAAACCTTGGCTTGGAATGAAATGTCCCTATTTCAACTACCCTCTGAGCAAGACCCTACTGCTGAAGGAATTATGCGCCAATACCTCAAAGATTTAAGCGCCAAAGGGGCAAAAGAAGACAATCAAGGAATTTGGATGCAGTCGGGAATCAGAA
>JAAHGR010000509.1 GCA_010672425.1 Symploca sp. SIO2E6 | reverse complement strand
CAATGATAATTTACCGGGTTGGTCTCAACTTAGTACTGGAGCCCCAGTAGGAGTGTTTGAGTTTGATCAACCATTAGCCAGTGGAGACTTAGTTGAATACACGATCTATTTCCTTGCTCAGGATGCTCAGTTCGACAATGTCCAATTATGCGACCCAATTCCCCCAGGAACAACCTTCTTCAGGAATAGCTTTGGCGTTAATCAAGGTATTTTATTGAATCAGAATGGTACAGAAGTTCCCCAAACCAATATTGCCGATACGGACCCAGGAAGATTCTTCTCATCCTTAGCACCTTTACTCACTCCTCCTTGTCCCAACCAAATTGAACCTCAAGGAGCCGTTTTCGTAAATTTAGGGGATATTCCACCAACGGCTCCTGGCAATGTCGGGTTTGTCCGCTTCCGAGTCAGAATTGATTGATTGTTGATTGTTGTTTGTTGTTTCCCTCATTCCGTTGAGCAGGTTTTTCAGGCAAAATGGTAGGCGCGATAAGCTAGGACGCATTTAAATTCAGCTGCCTCTAGCAGCTGTTTGGTGAAACGCAGTAACCATTCTGTGTTTCATTTTGTAATACGATAAATATTCATATAACTCAACATTGTTCCATCCTAAGTTAATATCTTTAAGGCTTGAGTTAATATTTTTAGGGCTTAAGTTAATACTCAAGAGCTTAAGTTAATACTCAAGATCCTAAGTTAAGGCACTTAACAACTTCAATATGAACCATTCTGGTCTTCCATTAGGTAATTTTTCAGTAGCCCAAACCGAAGCTATGATTGAGTTTTAATAATTGATCCCAGGTTAATTATTAAGTTAGTTTCTTCGGAGATTTGACTTAGGTTGTAAAAAATCAATATAAGTTGCATACTTATTCTTATATGGTCAGGGTTGAAGTGAGGCTTCCCTAGGAGAAATGGGGGAGCCTACTTTTTCTAAGGGCTTCCGGCTTTCAGCAGGTGAAATACATCTTCTTTACCTATTCCCTATTCCCTACATCTTCAGATGCTTAAAAGCAAAAAAACCGCTATTTCAAAAAACAGCGGTTTTTCACTTTATTATGTCGATAATTTCTACATAGAGGAACCAACTCCTACATAGGAACCGTAAAAGAAAAGACCAAGGATTACGATTGCACCAGTACCGGCAACTGTTGCCACTAACCACAAAGGAATTCTTCCACCTTCTGTCATCGTTCTTACCTCCTAATTCAAACCAAATGTAATTTTACCTGATTCCAGTTAGTTAAAGAAATAACTGGAAAACAACACACCGAGAACAAAAATCAATAATAGACCCAAAAACAGGGAAGTCCGATTGAGTTCAACCGGCTGTCTATTGGGATTGGGAGTTCTCTCACGCATAATAGTTTCTCCTATCGTTGAATAAACTGCATGGCTGCGATCGCACCTAGGAAAAAGATTGTTGGTACAGCTAGTGAATGAACAGCTAACCACCTAACTGTAAAAATGGGATAGGAAATTGGTTGGTTGGGAGTATTACTAGTCATGATTTATTATTCTCTTTTGACAACGACTTACTTAAGAAACTCATCTACTTGCTGCTTAGCTTCATATCTGCTGTCCACAAGAGGTACTTCTTGCCTGGTTTGAGTGAAGTACTCGTTAGGACGGGGAGTCCCAAAAATATCATAGGCAAGACCTGTACTCACAAATAGCCATCCTGCGATAAATAAAGCCGGGATGGTAGCAGAATGAATTACCCAGTAACGAATACTGGTAATAATATCCCCAAAGGGACGTTCTCCAGTTGTTCCTGACATTGCTGATTCCTCCTAATCAAAACAATTTAAAACTCAATAACCATCATACAAAAACTGCTTCCCTGATACAAGTAAATTCCTTGATCTTAAGCTGCTTGTGCTGATTCCTCATACTTGAGCAAAACACCATTATTGCCAATGATAAATCCCTGTTCTGGTGTAACAAAGACCACTTTGTATAAATTTGAGGGTATGCCTTCAGTCTCCTGGTCTCTTTGCCAAGTTTGACCACCATCAAAACTACAAAGTAATTTACCACTACCACCTACCAACCAAATTTCTTCAGTTGTGCGGTAAGCTAAGTCGAGTAAACCTAAACCCGAGGACAACTCAGGATATTGTGCCTCTTCCCAAGTTTCTGGATCTTGGGCACTACTAAATTGTACTTGACCACCCCTAGCTAGGAGCCAAAGACGTCCATCTTTAGTAAATCCCATATTCTGCAGACGCTTGGAATTGTTACGATTATGTTGTACCCAAGCCTTCTGACCTGGTTCCCAAGTTGAATAGAAGTTACCCCTAGCAGAAACTGCAACATATTTACCATCCTCGGAACGGGAAATATTGCGGACTACTCCTACTGCCTCTTGAACCAGGGCTTGCCAAGTTTGACCAGCATCCTGAGTCTGGTAAATTGCTCCAACAGTAGTACTCATCTCTGCTGATTGAGACCCAAGAGCCAAAATTGTGTTAGGCTCCCCGGGTAGTTTCTCACTTAAGGGAATACGAGACCAAGATGTGCCACCATCGGTTGTATGTAGCATAATGCCTGGTTCACCAGCAATCCAGCCTTCGTCACCAGCAAAACTGACAGAGTTTAAGCGGGAGTTCTGCTTCCCTAGTTCTAATTCAAATTCCTGCCAAGTTTTACCCCCATCTTTAGTTTCTAAAATTGTGGACTTGCTGCCCACTACCCAACCATGATTGGGGTCACCAGTAAAACTAAGGTCCTGTAAGGTAGATTCTGTTGGCAGGGAAACAATTTGCCAGGGATTGTAGCTGAGGGAGGGAATCTGACTACAGCTGACACAAAACAAAGCGATCGCTAAAAGTATTACAGTTTGTTTCAGCGTTTTCATCAAATGGCTCATAACTTGCAGAACTATTAACACTCACTCTTGTTATCTAGGGTGTGATTCTCGAGCTAATCTTGCGGTTAGTGCAAGAAGGCTCTGAGGCAGAAGGCTCCAAAAAGGGTGCCGCTATGCTAACTTCAGTGCAAACCATAAAGGCTCACAAAGAATAAAAAGCCCAGGGCTAGGGCACCAAAGATGAGAAGATTTTTCTGCCTTGGAGTCAAGGTATTAACTCCAAAACCATATTGTAGGTTGTCCTGAAACCCAGAAGGAGCATCCCTTGCACCAATATTGTCAAACTGAGTATTCCTCGCGCCACATACAGGACAGCGCCAGTCGTTGGCTAAATCTGTAAACAATGTTCCCGGAGAAACATCGCGTTTAGCGTCTCCCTTACTTGGTTCATATACATAGCCGCAAACGCGACACTCGTAACTGTCTGGCGCTTGTTCAGCCAGGGTTTGCTCTTGGGCTTGTTCGCTCATGGATCGCAGAAAGATGAGAAATTAAATCTGCAAATGATAACCTATGTTAAAAATTATCGCACAAACTTAGTACTTTTTTAAGCTAGGTAGTTTTTTGGGAATTTTGGGGAATGGGGAATGGGGAATGGGGAATGGGGAATAGGGAATGGGGAATGGGAAAAATTACATTAGTATTATGCTATTACAAATGACTAATGACCAATGACCAATGACCAATGCCCCTATAATGTAAAGAAGTGATAACGCCAGTTTTGGGTAAATAACGACTGTGTTTGTTCTTAGCGGCTACGAGTATCTCTTAGGTTTTTTATTGGCTTCGGGTTCAGTTCCCTTGCTGGCACTAACAGCATCAAAGCTACTGCGACCTAGCAATCGCGGTCTAGAGCAGGTTACCACCTATGAATCTGGCATGGAGCCCATAGGGGGAGCCTGGATTCAGTTCAACATCCGTTACTACATGTTTGCCCTAGTATTCGTGATTTTCGATGTTGAAACCGTGTTCCTCTATCCCTGGGCAGTTGCCTTCCATCGCCTGGGAGTACTGGCTTTCGTTGAAGCCTTAATCTTTATTGCTATTCTGGTTGTTGCTCTTGTTTATGCGTGGCGAAAAGGAGCGCTTGAATGGTCTTGAACCCAACTATTACTGAACAGAAACAAAAAGAACGCATTCTCAACCCGATTGAGCGACCATCGGTTACTCAAGACCTCTCCGAGAATGTCATTCTGACTACTGTAGATGACCTGCACAACTGGGCACGGCTTTCTAGCTTGTGGCCGATGATGTATGGTACTGCTTGCTGCTTTATTGAATTTGCGGCGATGATTGGTTCTCGGTTTGACTTTGACCGGTTTGGACTAGTTCCCCGTTGTAGTCCTAGGCAAGCCGACCTAATTATCACCGCAGGTACGATAACGATGAAAATGGCACCAGCTTTGGTGCGTCTCTATGAGCAAATGCCAGAACCAAAATATGTGATGGCAATGGGAGCCTGTACCATTACTGGCGGTATGTTCAGTGTGGATTCTCCTACCGCAGTGCGAGGAGTGGATAAGTTAATTCCGGTAGATGTTTATATCCCCGGTTGTCCCCCTCGTCCGGAAGCAATTATGGATGCGATTATTAAGTTGCGCAAGAAGGTTGCCAACGAATCGATCCAGGAGCGAGCTAAAATTAAACAAACTCATCGGTACTACAGCACCACCCACAACATGAAAGTTGTGCCGCCGATTTTGACTGGGAAGTACCTCAATTCTCAAGAGCGTAATACTCCACCGAAGGAGTTGACAGAAGCAATGGGAATGGCAGTACCACCAGCTTTGAAGTCCAGTCAACAGCAGGAGGTGGAACGTGGCTGAAGAAGCAAAACCGACTGAGGAGCAACCGGAAGCTTCCCCTATAGTGGAAACGGGGAAAATTTCCAGCTGGCTACAGGAAAATGGCTTTGAGCATGAGTCACTGGAGCCGGATCACCTAGGAGTCGAGGTTATCAAAGTTAACCCGACTGTCTTAGTGCCAGTGGCTACGGCTCTCTATGCCTATGGATTTAACTACCTGCAATGCCAAGGTGGCTATGATGCTGGACCAGGGGAAGATTTGGTCAGCTTCTATCATTTGACTAAAGTTAGTGATAATGCTGATCGACCGGAGGAAGTAAGGCTGAAGGTATTCCTACCACGGGATAATCCTCAAGTACCCTCCTTATACTGGATTTGGAAAGGTGCTGACTGGCAAGAACGGGAAACCTACGACATGTTTGGTATTTGGTTTGAAGGTCATCCCAACCTCAAGCGGATTTTGATGCCGGAAGATTGGGTAGGTTGGCCTTTGCGGAAGGATTACATCTCACCAGACTTTTATGAGTTGCAGGATGCTTATTGAGAGAAGGTGTTAGGTGTTAGGTGTTAGGTATGAGCGGTTACCCCCCGATACCTAACACCTAAATTCCCAATGAATGCAGAAAATCATTAGACGCGATCGCACACTGGATAGTTATATCAAGTTCGGTTGAATACTTACACTTCGGTGGCAACAAGGCAGACGGCAGAAGGCAGAAGGCTCCAAGGGAAGAAAGAAGGTTGCAAGGTAGAAGGGAATTATAAGTGATTATCCTTTCCTTGATATTACTTGGCAGACATTGGTCTGGAACGACAACAGTTTGTACTTGCTGATATTAATCAAATATTGCCAATCGGTGGTCGAGGATAAGCAAAGGATGCCCATGCTTTTTTCATTTCCACGGATAAATCCGGGGACCTCAGACCAGATAACGCCGAATGCGTTTATGACTTTCGCGAAAGCTGACGGGGTGACAAAAATAGTTAAAACCCTTGTATATCAATGCTTTGAGCGAACACCGATAGAGGAAAAATAGGCGTGTTTTTCTCATGTTCGGGTAAATCATTCCCCATGAAGCCTCCCCAAAGCCTATAAAATCGTTGAGACGCTTAGGTCAAATCAGCCTTCGCCAACTCTATTTTTTTAATTGCTAG
>JAAHGR010000508.1 GCA_010672425.1 Symploca sp. SIO2E6 | reverse complement strand
GCCCACACCAATCCCCAGACCTACCACCGACGTGCGCCCACCAACACCCTCCCCCATGAGCCCACACCAATCCCCAGACCTACCACTGACGTGCCCCTACCAACACCTTCCCCCATCAACCCTAACAAGGGTAGGTTTTTGACTTTCGGGTTGGGATAAGACAAAGTGGACAAGGAAGACAAGGTGACAAGGGAGAAAAAGCGTAGGGGGTGGGTTGTTGGGCGCACGTCGGTGCGCCCCTACGTAATTGGGAAATGGTGGTATGTGGAGATAAAGTAATATGGAAAACCAAGCATCTGATATCTGGGAGAAAGTTCGTCAGCAATTTGATACTGGTCCCTATCCCAGAACTCCCTTAGAAACATCTCCCAAAGATAATCCCGGTTTGCTCTATATCCATAACTTGGTTACTGCCTACTATTTAAGAAACCAACAGGTTATCGAGACGGCAGGGAAAGTTATTTTAGATGCTGGATGTGGCACGGGTTACAAATCTTTGGTATTAGCTCAAGCTAACCCGGGAGCAAAAATTATTGGTATTGATTTATCAGAAGCTTCTGTTAATCTTGCAAAAGAGCGCCTCAAGTACCACGGAGTTGAGGATGCAGAGTTTCAGGTACTTGCTATTGAAGACTTACACCAGCTCCCCTACCAATTTGACTATATCAATTGCGATGAGGTGTTGTATCTGTTCCCTGAGCCAGCAGTTGGTTTGAAAGCTATGAAGTCGGTTCTGAAAGAAGGTGGCATCATCCGTACCAATCTCCATAGTTACCTCCAACGAGTCCAGTATTTTAGAGCCCAGGAAGTTTTCAAGATGATGGGTTTGATGGATGACAACCCTCGTGAGTTGGAAATTGAATCGGTAAGAGACACGATGAAGGCTTTGAAAGATCAAGTTATGCTTAAGAAGTTCACCTGGCAGTCTAAGCACGAAACAGATGAAGGATGGTTTCTCATGAATTATTTATTGCAGGGGGATAAAGGTTACACTATTCCTGAAATGTTCTCCGCTTTGAGGGCTGCGGAGCTGGAGTTCATTAACATGGTGAACTGGTGGCAATGGGATTTAATGGCTCTCTTTAAAGAACCAGATAATTTGCCAGTATTTTTGGGAATGAGCCTCCCAGAAACTTCCCTGGAAGAGCAGCTACATCTATTTGAGCTTTTACATCCTATCCACCGACTACTAGACTTTTGGTGTGGGCATCCCCATCAAGCCCAACTCCTTATACCAGTCCCCGAGTGGACGAACTCAGATTGGCTTGCAGCAAAGGTGTATCTGCATCCCCAACTCAAAACTGCGGCAGTCAAAGAAGAACTCTCTAGATGCATCACCCAGCCAAAACCTTTTGAAATCGGTAAGTATATGCCGATTGCTGGAGAGCAATTTATTGTAGATAGTGCTATTGCTGCTGGTATACTTCTCCCCCTATGGGAAGAAGCTCAGTCGATACAGCAATTAGTAGAGCGTTGGCAGAAATTACGACCGCTGAATCCTGTCACTCTAGCCCCATCAACAGATGAAGGAGCTATGAAAATTATTCAACAGGTACTGAAAGGGTTGGCAGATTGTGACTATATCCTTTTAGAGTGTTCATCTTGAGTACTGCAAAATATCCTAAACAAATTTTTTGAGTTGCAGGTGATCGGAAATAAAGAACAAGTGGGTAAGTTACGAGTAGGCGTCCTCAAGCAAGCCTCCCAGAGATAAGGAAAAAATTAGTATGAAGACCGAACTGAAAGCTAAATTTATACAGCACCTGAATCAGAATAAGAAATCAGATGAGGGTTTCACATTGATTGAACTGCTCGTCGTCATCATCATCATCGGTATCCTCTCAGCTATTGCTTTGCCATCTTTTCTCAACCAGGCAAATAAAGCCCGTGCCTCTGAAGCTAAATCCTATATCGGTACTATGAATCGGGCTCAACAAGCCTATATTTTGGAAAATCCAGTATTTGTAACAGAGCCAACCGATTTTTCCAATTTGGGACTGGGCATTCAAACACAAACAGAAAATTACACTTATGGTGTTGCTGCTGTAGGGGATGGGGTGACTAACAAAGCAACACCAACAACTCCCGACACTAAACCAGCTGTTTTGAAAGGCTATGCGGGAATGGTAATTATTGGAGAGACAGCAGGTGCAGGTACTGGAGAAGCAACCTCACTAGCAATTTTGTGCGAGACGAATGACCCGATTACTGAGGCTGGTCCCCTTGATGATCCAACTCCTACTGGTGGAACCCCTCCCACTGGAATTGATTGCGCTGGTAGTCAAAAAGCAATTCAATAAGTGCTTTGTAAGTCAACAAGTACTTTGCAAGATTTCTGCTATCAAAATGTCTATGCAGAAAACGTTTGCTTAGGTGGGGAAGTGTAGCTACCCACCTTTACTATATGCTCAGAATTGAACTGGATTTATTAAGCCTGCCATGAAGGCTGAAAGTTTCGTGAATAATCCTATAACTTGGCAAGGGCAAGCAGAAGGATACTTAATTCGAGGTGACTACAACAAAGCAGCCAACCTTTATGAGCAAGCTATTGCAGCAGAACCAGGAGTGAAGTGTCACTATTGGCATTTAGGACTCATATTACTGTTGCAGGGAGAAGAAGTAGAAGCTCAGACAACTTGGCTACTAGCTTTGGCAGATGGTGAACCGGAACAAGTCGAACAGTGGACAGCTGAACTGATAAAAATTTTACAAACAGAAGCAGAGCGACGAGAAGCCCTGGCAGACTATCAGCTTGCCTGGGTTCTGCGACAGCATATTAGAGAAATATGTCCAGACAATTTAGATAATCTGTTATCTATTATTCAGCTATCGCCAACTCTAGAAATATTTAACAATGAAGAGCTACCTTTATCTCAGGTAGTATCAGCCCTACAGTCAAGCCAAATTGCCAATTTTAATACGGGTCTGCTATTGCATACTCTCCAGCAGGTTTTAGAGTTTTATCCCTTTCATCCTGCTGCTTTGAAATTTATTGAAGCCTGTATTCTAAATACTGATAATCCTCAATTATTACTACAAATCCTATTTGACCAAGCCACTGTGTTTGTCTATTCCCTTGCTCGGGACAAAGCTGACAAGTTTGCTGAATTATATTTACAAATGGGACAAGAGAAAATAACTACTTTGGCTAGTCTAGCAAATCTCTACCAGAATGCGGGCAGGAGTCTGGAAAGCTTAGAATTTACTCAACAAATTCTAAGCTTTCCCCACACTTTATTGGATGAGATTACAGCGAATTATCTGACTATTAGAGGTCTGATGTTAGCTGGTGGTAAATTACAAATAGCCGAAGAAGTTTATCAAAAATATCAAAAGGCGCTGAAACAGCTAATTGAAAATAACACGAATATAGAGCCAAATCGCTTGATAGATTTATTGATAACTGTTGTCTTTTCTCCTTACTTAAAAGATGAGCCTGAGAACACCCATAGATTTCGTAATCAGGTGGGTAAATTTTGTCAGTCTGAAATTCAGAACCACTACAATCAAAAGTCAAACCTATTTTTGAATCAACGATTATCAAAGCCTTGTAGTAAATCTCTAAGACCTTTAAGAATTGGTTATTTGTCTACCTGCTTACGTCAACATTCCGTTACCTGGATTGCTAGATGGATTTTTCAATATCATGATCAAGATTATTTTAAGATTTATGCTTACTCATTAAAGCGTACCAATGATTATTTACAGAAATTTATTGCTCAACATAGTTTTAAATTTGATGATTTATCAACAATAACAACAATTCCCGAAATTGCTGAACATATTTATCAAGATAAAATAGATGTGCTGATTGACCTCGACAGCGTTACTTCTAATCAAGTTTGTGGAGTAATGGCATTAAAGCCAGCTCCTGTGCAAGTAACCTGGCTAGGGTCAGATGCCTCAGGGCTGCCAGCAATTGATTACTTTATTGCAGATCCTTACGTTTTACCTCAATCTGCCCAAGATTATTATGCTGCAATCATCTGGCGTCTACCTAATACCTACATTGCGGTAGATGGATTTGAAGTAGGTGTGCCTACCCTAAGGCGGAATCAATTAAGTATTGCTAGTGATGCCATAGTATATCTTAGTTGTCAAACAGCCTATAAACGTCATCCAAATACTGCACGTTTACAGCTCAGAATTCTTAAGGAAGTACCCAACAGCTATTTGTTGATCAAAGGCAAAAGTGACCGACAGTCAATAGAAGGTTTCTTTGAGCAAATTGCCCAAGAGGAGGAGGTAGAATTCAATCGTCTCAGATTTCTACCAGAAGTTCCATCAGAATCAGTTCATCGTGCCAATTTAGGGATTGCTGATGTGGTATTGGATACCTATCCTTATAACGGAGCTACTACGACTCTAGAGACTCTTTGGATGGGTATTCCCTTAGTTACAAGAGTTGGAGAACAATTTGCTGCTCGTAACAGTTATACGATGATGATGAATGCTGGTGTAACAGAAGGAATTGCTTGGACTGATGAAGAATATGTAGAATGGGGGATTCGCTTAGGGAAAGATGCTCAGCTGAGGCAACAGATATCCTGGAAACTACGACAATCAAGGCAAACATCTCCCCTGTGGAATGCTAAACAGTTTACTCACGAGATGGAAAAAGCCTATGAGCAGATGTGGAGTAGTTATATGGATAAAAGTAAAACCTAGTAACTCGGCTACCTAAGTTTGAGGATGAGTTATTGTACTAATTTCTCAAGAATCAAGATTGTAACTTCTAAGATAATCTCGAATATTAGCGACGATAGCTAACGAATCTAACCCTTGCCGTACCAGTTCAGGGAATTGAGCAAGGCTCTCAAGGATATTGTCAGCAAAATTGTAATTAGCATCAGTGCCATAATTTATAGTTAAATACTCCAATAACTCCAGCCCATAGTCAGGAAAATTCATGATATCAGCCATACAAGCCAACTTCAGAATTTCCTCAGGAGTCTTTAAGCTGATACTGATATCCTCCCGAATCAAATCCCGGAAGTAAAAGGCATCTGCCCAAAGCAATTGCCCCGAACGAACTCTTGACTGAAGGGGAGAGCGAGCACGAAGACGGTAAGAATTAGCCAAATCAAACAAAGTAAAACCTTGATTTCTGAGATAGGTATCAATATCAGCAAACAGAGGTTGATTGACATACAAGTGGGAAAACTCAACCTCAATTTGCACAGCTAGAATACTGCGTTCTAATATCTCAGAAGCTCCCTCTAATACCTGAAGATCCGCACCTTGGACATCAATTTGTAAAAAATCAATTTCATCGATGCCTTCCTCTTGACAAAAACTATCTAAAGTTGTTATATCAAGTTCTACAGTAAAATCTAAGTTGACCAACTCAGGAAGTCCTGCAAACCGAGCTAAGTAAGGCTCGTTCGGCGGATAGAGGGAACTACACATAGGATTTTGGGTTACATAAAGTGTAGATTCTCCTACAGCTCTTCCCAAAGCTAAGGGAATATGTTTTTCCGTCCAATTTATCTGTCGCGCTTCAAGTTCAGCATTAGCTATCTCACAAGCATCTGCATCTGCATCAAACCCGTAGATAGTCAATCGAGGGGCAAAAATACCCCACCCTTGACTAGCATAATCATCCTGGATTCCTAACTTCCGAGAACCGACATTACATAGAGTTAAGTGAATCCGATCTAGGTGACCACTTTTCTTTAAACTGGAAAGAAAGACTGACATTGGCTTCTCCTCAATTCTTATAGCAATTAACGAAAAAAATAGTGATAGACAGTTGCTCAACTAATTGTCGAATGAGACTTGTCAACCATGGCAATTAAATTCAGCCTCCCATGATAGATCCTCTCAAAACACTGCAAAACTCGT
>JAAHGR010000507.1 GCA_010672425.1 Symploca sp. SIO2E6 | reverse complement strand
ACTACTACTACTGGAGCAGCAATATTAGTCAAATCGAAGTTAACCTCACTGACTCCAATATCAGCTCTTACTTGATAGTCTCCAGCGATCGCATTAGCAATTGCAGTAGTACTAGCTACACCTTGAGCATCAGTAGTTAAAGAAATACGACCAAAGCTAGTACCAGCACTTGTGGTGGGAGAAGTGAGGTTGACAGTAGCATTTGGTACTACATTGCCGAATTCATCGATAACTTGAACTTGCAAGTCATCAGCAAAAGCGTTATTGACAATGGTACTCTGGTTATTGCCTCCTGCAATACTCAATAGTAGTTGGAGTTCAAAAGCACCAATATCGACTGTAGCACCACTAATCCGCGCTTGACCCCGTTGATCCGTAGTGAAACCCATTGGTACTAGAGCGTTACTTCCTGCATTCAGGGCAGGACTATTGGGACCGAGGGCATGGGTTTGAGTAAGGCCACCATTGTTCCCCAAAGGTAAGAGCTGGGGATCGATGCCAACAATATTACCATTAACTCCATCGGTAGGTGCGCCAGCAGTAATACCAGCAGTATCTTCAATCAGGCTAAATTGAATATTACTGTTACTCAAGTCAGCACTAATGTCAGGTCCGGTGTTAGAAGTATTATTGGCGATGATGCTGTTGAAAATGGTGTGGGCAAGAGTATTATTAAGATTAACTCCGCCGCCGTCGCCGCCGTTGCCGTCGTTGCCGTCGTTGCCGTCGTTGCCGCCGATGCCGCCGTCGCCGCCGTTGCCGCCGTTGCCGCCAGTAGCCGTGTTGCCGGAGAGGGTGCTGTTGGTCAGGGTTAGTGCTCCTTCCTGGGCGTAAATTCCCCCGCCGTTACCGCCGTTACCGCCGTTGCCGCCGTTGCCGCCGATGCCGCCGAAGCCAGTTTTGCCGCCGTTGCCGCCGTTGCCGCCAGTAGCCGTGTTACCGGAGAGGGTGCTGTTGGCCAGGGTTATTGCTCCTTCCTGGGCGTAAATTCCCCCGCCGTTACCGCCGTTACCGCCGTTGCCACCGTTGCCGCCGTTGCCACTTCTGCCGTTGATGTTGTCGATGCCGCCGTTGCCGCCGTTGTCGCCGTTGCCGCCAGTAGACGAGTTACCGGAGACGGTGCTGTTGGTCAGGGTTATTGCTCCTTCCTTGGCGTAAATTCCTCCGCCGTTGCCGCCGTTGCCGCCGTTGCCGCCGACGCCGCCGACGCTTCTGTTGTTGCCTATGGTTCCCCTGCCACCGTGGCCGCCGTTGTCGCCGTTGCCGCCAGTAGCCCTGTTACCGGAGACGGTGCTGTTGGTCAGGGTTAGTGCTCCTTCCTGGGCGTAAATTCCCCCGCCGTTGCCGCCGTTGCCGCCGTTGCCGCCGTTGCCGCCGATGCCGCCGTTGCCGCCGATGCCGCCGCCGTCGCCGTAGTTGCCACCGAGGCCGCCGAAGCCGCCGATGCCGCCAGTAGCCCTGTTACCGGAGACGGTGCTGTTGGTCAGGGTTATTGCTCCTTCCTTGGCGTAAATTCCCCCGCCGACGCCGCCGTTGCCGCCGTTGCCGCCGTTGCTGCCGTCGCCGCCGCCGCCGTAGTAGCCGCCGTTGCCGCCGAAGCCGCCGAAGCCGCCGCCGCCGCCGGTAGCCGTGTTACCGGAGACGGTGCTGTTGGTCAGGGTTATTGCTCCTTCCTGGACGTAAATTCCCCCGCCGAAGCCGCCGATGCCGCCGTCACCGCCGTAGCCGCCGTTGCCGCCGTCGCCGTAGCCGTCGTCGATGCCGCCGCCGTAGCCGCCCTCGCCACCGTTGCCGCCGATGCCGCCAGTAGCCGTGTTACCGGAAACGGTGCTGTTGGTCAGGGTTATTGCTCCTTCCTGGGCGTAAATTCCCCCGCCGTTGCCGCCGTCGCCGCCGTTGCCGCCGATGCCGCCGATGCCGCCGTTGCCGCCGTCGCCGCCGTCGCCGCCGTCGCCGCCGACACCACCGTTGCCGCCGATGCCGCCAGTAGCCCTGTTACCGGAGACGGTGCTGTTGGTCAGGGTTATTGCTCCTTCCTGGGCGTAAATTCCCCCGCCGTTGCCGCCGATGCCGCCGTTGCCGCCGATGCCGCCGATGCCGCCGTCGCCGTCGCCGACGCCGTTGACACCGTTGCCGCCGTTGACGCCGTTGACACCAGTAGCCGAGTTACCAGAGACGGTGCTATTTTCCAGGGTCAATGTCCCATTGCCGGTAAAATTAATACCACCCCCATCACCAATGACCCGACCATTAGTAATAGTCACATCCTTGATGGTGACATTATTGGCAGTGATATTAAACACCCGACTGGCATTATTAGCATCTATCGATAAATTATTTTGCCCTGTTCCTTCAATAGTTACCTCATCGGTGATTTCTAACTCACCATTGGCTAGGGTAATAGTTTGCTCTCCCGCAAAAGCTACGGGGTCAAAACGAATCGTATCTGCACCTGCACCAGTTTGACCTTCAACCGCAATATCGTTATTAGAAGCCTCTAATGCTTCTCGCAGACTCAGAAATCCATTGGGAGGCGCCGCCAGCGGATCATCTACTGTGGTATCTACGGTTAAAATATCGAGGGTTCCCTGATAAGACTCCTGCACCCCAGCAGTAAAGGGGGTTGCCGCTTCAATATTTCCCGTTTGATATTCTAAATCCCAATCTCCTCCTAACTGAGCATTGCCGGTTAAATTAGTGGAAGCGGCGACATCGGCTCCAGTTATCGCTGCTAAACTATTGACAAATGCTTGCCCATGTCCTCCCAAAGCAGTAAAGCAACTATAGAGTAGGATATCCGCTTCTGGCCCTAATCCCGTTTGCCACCGTTGCAACTGTTCTTCATACTGGTCTAAGTTATGATGGGAAACAAAAGACTTACCTAACCAGAAGTTCCCCCCATTCCCTTCCGCCACAATGCTGAGGCTATCGACAGTAAGATTTTGTTCCCCTAATTGAGCCAAGCGATCGCCTATTAAAGTAATACCATTTTCCGATGGAGTAACTATAAAGGAAACTGTCCCACCCACTCCACCATAAAGTAGGGTTTGGTAATCTTCTACAGTACTATCAATAAAGGTATAGGCTAAATCAGGAAACTCCTCGTTAGGAAACAAAACCACAGTAGGAGCACTATAGTCCCCATAAGCAGTACGGATTAACTCTGGGTTAGTGGGTTTTACCCTCCCCGCCGCCATCAGGGTAACCTCATCACCAGTCACTTCCCCAGCAATTACCGTATCACCATCAGCAACTACTGTCTCACGATTAACTAACCGAACCGTACCATCATCTTCAACGATCGCATAATTAGCATGACCCTCTTCACTACCCCCAGTCAAATACCGGGGAATATCTACTGATTGAATACCAGTAACAGTATGATTACTCCCTCCTGCCGGTGCAGCATCCAGCACCAAATTTAACACCATCCCCTCATGGGAAAGCCTTACCTGACTCTTCCCCGGCACTGCTGCCAAGGTAACCTCTCCCCCTGTTATAGTACCAGTGGAAACGATACCTCCTCCCACTGCCCACAGGCTAGCACTAGAATTCACCTCTAAATCCGCTTCGTTAATAATCCAACTAGGATTATCAGCATCAAAGATTAAGCTGGTAGGATTACCGGTTAAATTCAAATAATCGTTAGCGCCAATAGCATTAAAGTAACTATCCCCAAAACCCATCCTCGTAGCAGTAGTTACTCCAAAGCTGCCTGGTACATCTATACTAGCTCCTTGATTAAACACCCAACCGGCAGGATTCATCAAATACAGATTAGAATTACCCCCAGTAACTTGAATTAAACCCTGGATAACACTAGCATTACCCCCAGTCACCCTACCCAAGATATTATCGATTTGGGGTAAGGAAAGAAAATTAGCAACTTCGTTGGGATCTAAGCCAAATTCGGTGAAGGAGTGGAACAAATTAGCCCCAGCCTGAGTTCCCCCATTAATATTGTAAGTATTGCCGTTATGGTTAATGATTGTGCTTGTACCATCTGGTGCAGGAGTAATAGATTGAGCTGCAACAGGAATAGTCCTCAAGTGGGATGCTCCGTAGCAGAGTAGGAGAGATAATAGTCCTATAAGGTGGATCTTCATAATAAATAGGGTCTGCTGAATAAGTTTTCTGGTGGCGAAAAGGCTCCAAGGCTCCAGGGCTCCAGGGCAGAAGGAAGAAGGTTATTCAGTAAGCGTTCCAGGGATTTTTGACAAATAATTATTTTTGTGGTGATAGGTGTTTTCCGGACAGGAGAAAGTGATCAGGCGATCGCTAAATGAAAGGATTTTTACCGCAAATCGTAGAAAAACCTTGCACTTTTTCATAAAAAAATGCTTGAAACCATTGTCTGGCATAGCTTACACACTTATGCAGCAAACCCTAATTAAACGCAATCATACCCTAATTCACCATTATTTTGACACTCCCACGGCGTGTTTCGCGTGGGATTCTTGCTTCATCCAGCCAACTTATTTAGAGGAGTTTCCCCACCTAAACAGAGGTTGTTCTGTCCACAAGCTTTAGATGTTAAACTAAGCATAAGCGTCACCGCTTTATACTCGTCTTCAAAACCGTACATGAGACTTTCACCTCATACGGCTCCTCAATAATTAGGCACAAGTCTTGTGTACCTCATCGTGACAGTGGCGATGTAGTAGGGTTAGATTTTCCCATTTATTATTGTGGTGATTCTTGTCGATATGATGAATTTCCATAAGGTCATCCACAAAGAATCTCAAACCACATTGGGAGCATTTCCCTTTTTGTTGATTTAGTAGGTAGGCGACCTTTTTATTAGCTTCGGGATGTCTCCCCATTCTGATTGACCAGTAAACCCAGTCTCCATTATAAGGGCTTCTACTCCCTGCAACCTTAACCCATCTTTTTACTTTGGTTTCGGAGTGTCTTATTACTCTGGATTGTTCCTTCGTAAATGTCCATTGATATCCCTCGTGGATGCCAAAATATTTTTGGTATATCCAATGTAAGGATTTCTTTGGATGTCTCCGTCTTGCCCATCTCATTAAAGTTTGGACAGTGAAGTGGGTCATGTATTTAAAAGCTTCTGAACTGACCTTAGTCGAGAAACTGGATAAGTGTCATCCTTTGTTTCGGGGTCAAAGACTTAACCCCATCTACTCCGGCAGTTTTCTTACCCGTGTTATCCTGTGTTACCCGTCTAACCCCTAAAGCCTTAGCTGACCACGATTTTAGTAGTAGTCGTTGTAATCGCCTAACCTGTTGACTGTCGCCACGTTGAGAGGCTTGATAGATTCTCTTTTGGAGCTTAAATACATTCCGTTCTAGCTTACGCCAGGGAATAGTATTCCATTCGACCTGTTGACGACAAAGAAAATATAGTACAGCCCGCTTGATAATTGCAAGGGATTAACCGTGAGCTTATCAAAACTTTACAGAAACCAATAAATATCGATATAAAACAACATCCTATTGGTTATTTTTGAGGAAGTGCTGTTGATGCATAAAGAGTGAAACAATTCACAATATATATTAATTCAATGAAAAATTAATTAGTAATTTACACCACATCAATTGCAGCTTGATCCCCGGATTCCAAGGGCGCAAGCATTGCGCCCCTACTTTTCTCAATTTTCTTGGCGCCCTTAGGTTTCGACCCCCTCTAACCTGACAAGGGGGAAAGTTTTTTACTTTCGGGTGGGGACAAGACAAGGTGGACAAGGTAGACAAGAAGACTCATGAGGAAAACCGTATAAATTATTGTTCGGTTCTTAAAAATCCCAGATGCAACATTCATCCCAGTTTTTCGTGAAACATCAACATATGTCTACTTTCCCTCCTTGTCCTCCTTGTCTCTTATTGACCG